>JBAQMM010000116.1:0-12721 GCA_049302815.1 Anaerolineaceae bacterium
TCTCATCCTCCAAAAACGTGCGAGCTGCCCTTTTCCCTATCGACAACGATCTTATTCTCTTGTACCAGCTTGCGTAAATCATCCCAAAACATAAACCATCCCTTTTTGCGCTCAACGCTTTTGCCGACCACTTAGGGTTTCTTTCCACGCACATAGATATAAAAGATGGCTTCACCCAATCTGAAATTTGGGTCATCAAGCAGGTAGACAAAACCCTTGTGCTCTTCCGCCACTCGCATGATTCTGCGTCTTTGCTCCCAGGCATGGCGCACGGTAGGGGTCAAATCCACCACTTCAACGTCTATCAGACCTGTTTCCTCCATCCAGCGCCGAAAATCATCCTGAGTAGCTTCACACAAGTAATCCAAACCTATCGTCTGGAATGCTGCGCGCACGTCCTGGGGAATGACTTTGGTAACAATGACATCTGTCAGCACAATCATTCCACCTGATCTGAGCACACGTGCCATTTCAGGTTGCCCTATCTCGGTTGGAACCGGGGTTGGAAAAACGATGAACTCACTCAAAAGAGCATCAAAGGTGCTATCAGATAGTGGCAGATAGGTTTTCTCTGCCTGAATAAACTCGCTGACATCTTCTAAACTTTGTTCCTTCGCCAATTGACGAGCTTGCTCTAACAGCTTTTGATCAAGTTCCACGCCAGTGACTTTTCCCTGCTTCAGTTTTTTTGCCAACCAAAGCGCAATTTCACCGCCCGCACTACATAAGACGAGAATATTTTTTTCTTCCACTGGCTCTAAATCCGTTTTGATCTGTTCCAAGATGGAAGATAGCAGTTCAATTTCGTTTTGTGTCCACTTCATTATCAAACTCCTTGAGAGATGAGGTCACGGATGGTGATATGCAGGCTGACAAACGCTTTACGTTCAAGGCGCGCGCCCCGTTTTCTGGATGAAGTTGTTTTCAGCTATTTTTAGGATACCTGATAAGAATGCCACTCATATATTTTCCATTGATGAAGCCTAAAATCGCTTTGATTTCTTTATCGGTGCATTTATACAAAATTTTTATCTCAGCGTCCTTCTTTAAATTGTCAATGGTGCATATTATTCCCTGGATGGAATCAAATTCCGCACTCCCCACAAATATATCGATTCCTCCATTATCAACGGTCGTCGTATTCTCTAAATAACCATAATCAAGTGGATAAATCACTTCCCGATATTGCGGGTGCAAGCTGCCCTTTTTCCGATCAATCACAATCTTATTTTCATCTACTAATTTGTCCAAATCATCCCAAAACATTTCTTATTCCTTTTTCACCTGATTGCCGGAGACGCGGCGGGCATGAATAAACATCTCCTTCTCATTTTATCTTCCTTTGTTCGCGCAGCCGGGAGAATTGATCAAAGATTACCTCTTGTTTTGTGCTATGATGTCTTTATTGTGTACCCTGCTTAATCGGAGCGAACCGTATGGAGACAGAAAAACTTGGGCAAGACCCGGATTCGAAGTTGCAGTTTGACACCGGGAAAGAGATCGAAAGGATTTGTGATTTCATTCGCAGCGAGGTGAAGCGCAGGGGATCGCGAGGGGTGGTGCTTGGCTTGAGTGGCGGTTGGGATTCCAGTGCTTGTGCCTATCTGTGTGCCCGCTGCCTGCCTGCGGAGCAAATCCACCTTTACAGCCTGCCCGAACGCGACAGCGACCCCGGCATGCACAGCCATGCCCAGCTGGTTGCCCAGGCGCTTGGTCTGCCCCTCGAAGAGAGAAATATTTCCGAATTATTCAACCAGCTGGGTCTGTACGATGGAGTTCCCCAGGCGGTTGCCGTTGACCGCGCGGCGCTGAAGAAGGGCATCAAAATTTTAAGCATGTTCAGCCGGTCAAAAGCTTTTTTCCCCTGGGCGCAGCAGTTCGGCTTCAGCACCCGGAAAGGATTCCTTGCCTGGATTTTGCGCCGTAGATTCTGGAAATACGTCGGCATCACCGAAAAGTTCATCCTGGGCAAGGTACGCGCAAGATCGTTGGTGCTTTCCACCCGCGCGATGGAACTGGACTGCCTGCTCATCTGCACCTCCGACCGATCCGAGTGGTCAGTGGGCTTCTACGATCCCCACGGCGATGGCGTTGGGGATATTGCGCCGCTGCAGCATCTCTACAAAACCCAGATCCGCGAGTTGGCACGCGCATTGGGCGTCCCGGAGGCAATCATCCAGACGCCGCCTTCTGGCGACCTGGCTGCCGGCCTGCCCAACGAGGTCCCCATCGGTTTGCCATACGAACAGCTGGACCTTGTGCTGGAGGGCTTTGCGCTGGGGATGGCTGATGCCAAAATTGCCTCCGGAACAGGGGTAAGGCGGTCGGTGGTGAAATCCATCCGTTCTGCCTGCCAGGTGGCGGAGGAACGCCGCAGCATGCCGGTAAACCTTCCAACCGCTAATGATCGCAGTCAGTTTGGGATGCCATAAGGCACGCTTGTTTCTTCTCTTTGCAAGCTCAAAAATACAGCAAGGAAGAAACCAATGACAGGAAAAGATCATAACTCTGGCAAGGTAGGTTTTCCAATTCAATTCGGCTTCGGGGACCCGCCAAGCGCCGCTAAAAAGGATGGGAAAGAAATTTATTGATTTTGAGCCATGGTGGGATATGCCCAGCGGGTAAAGGCCCCTTCCGGCCATCACTTGCTTGCTGTATGGCCACCCGCCGCGCGGGACTGAGACATCGTGATCTCACCTCGCGTCCAAGCACGAGCCAATTCGATGGCTCGACGCGACCGATCGTCATTGGGTTGCACTTCCTCGAATAAGTGCAACACATTCTGTGCGCAATCGGCTGCCCATACGGCAAGCAAGTGATGATCGGAGGCTTGGAGGGTACCGCCGCAACGCACAGTGATGAACCTGGGGTCTCGCTTCTTTGGTAATATCATTCGTTAGTACCTATGCGTTCCTTCTGCCCAACTAATAATTTTAAGGAATCCTGGTGCATGGAAAAATTGAAACAGGGCTATTGCTGGCATCAAATGATTGCATCTCCTCGTCTGTTGCAATGAAAAAATCGCCCAGTACACCCATTTTCACTCCCCAAATGTGACTGTATTTCCTTGGGGACACGGTTTGCAGCTTCCTCCACGATCTGTGCTGGCAAGTGAACCGGCAATGAGATAAGGAAATGCGCTTTATTCCTTGAGTTCCCCTGAGATTCGGTTATACGTAGGGCAATGGTTGCCAATTCCAACAGAGAATCTACGCCGACCGACCAGGCCTACCGGATTCTCCGTCCGGATGGTAGCACCAGTTGGATTTTTCCCATTCTTTCTTGATTAAAGAAAAATCCGGTAAGACTGATTATTCATTTACTGTCGCTAGAGATATCACAGACCAGAAGCAGGTCGAGCAGGCACTGCGAAAAACCTTGGATCGTACTCATGAACAGTTTTACCTCAGCCGCAGGATGAGCCTGGCACGCAAACCTGAAGGGGTGCTCAAAACCCTTATGTCTCGTATGAACTGCGCTCCGCCCAGCGGGCAGCCTTGCTTTTTTATGATCTTCCAAAACTTGGACCTTCCAGTGGAGTTGAACTGATAGCTTCATGGCTATCCAGTCGTAACCTTTCCTCCTGGCTGAGAGAATCCAACCTTTTCGAAGAGTCTGTCCTGGAAAGCCTGGTCCAACCGAACCGGACCGTGGTAATTACCGGGACAGAATCCGACCCCCGGCTGAAACCCCTGGTGCGCGATTTATTGGTGGAAGGGGAAATTCACAGTTTGATAATCTTTCCACTGGTTGCAACGGGGGATTGGATTGGTAACCTACTGGTCTTTTACCAACACGAACAACATTTCGATCAAATTGAACTTCATCAGCTTAAGGTGCTTGTTGGTCAGGCTACGATCACCCTTTACAACCTCAAGTTGCTGGAAGTGGAAGGAGAATCCCGCCGTGAAGCAGAGCGAGCCAATGAGATAAAATCCGAGTTTCTTGCCATGATAACGCATGAACTTCGTACCCCATTGACACCCATTATTAGTTTTACCACAACTTTGCTGGCTGATGATGTCTCTTGGGAGCCGTATGAACAGCGCGATTTCATCCAAACGATTAAGCAGGAAGCTGATAGGCTGCAGGAACTCATTGACCATCTGCTGGATTTCTCCCGATTGGAGGCAGGAATGCTTCCTATATCATTGGAACCCGTTTCTCTCCATGAAATCATCGAAGATGCATTGCTACAAATTCACATTTTAACCAGCAGCCATACTTTAACCATTCAACTGCCTGACACCCTACCGTTGATTTATGCAGATCCGAAGCGAATATCTCAGGTTCTGGTCAACCTGGTGCGGAACGCGGCGCTTATACCCCCAATGGTACTGAAATCAGCATATCTGCCAGCGTACAAAGGGGTTTTGTAAGAATTAATGTAAAAGATCAGGGACCAAGGATTCTACCAGCCGAACACAAAAGGGTATTTAAGGCTTTTCAGCGCGGGTGTGGGGGTGGGAAGAGCTATGAGATTGAAGGCACGGCTTCAGGAAGTGCCCTAAAAAGTATGAAAGGATTACCTGACCGTACCTGGCAGGTTGAAGCAGAAGGCTAAATCACCATCCGGGTGCACGTCACCTGAAAAAGCTCCTGTAGCTGCTCATAAGGGATTATTACAGATGTCTTATGCGCGGTTTATAGTGGGCGATCAGGTCAGCATTATGCTGATCGCCGCCCTGGCAATTACCACTTTGGTATACCTGGGGTTCGATCCCCCACTCCCTCAGCCGATCACACGCCGAGAGTACCAGGGAATTGGCGATGAAGATTCCAGCCAGCGTGGAAAGCGGACCAGACTTGGTTCCATCCGAGGTCACCGGGATGCACGCGTCCCCTACGGGCACATGATTATTAATGGTGATATCGCACACATCGGCGAGGTGCAGGTCCTCCTCATGCCGTGAGGGGGTCTCCAGATAGGAGAGCGATGTGATCCCAATCACCGTGGCGCCGGCATTCTTGGCAGCCTGAGCCATCTCAATGGGGAATGAATTGATGCCTGAATTGGATGAAATCAGGAAGGCATCCCCAGGCGTGACTGGATATCTTTCCAACACCAGGGGAGCGTAATTGCTCATGCGCTCAATTTTACTGCTCTTGACTGCGCCTTCATGCAGCATGGTACTTGTTTCAAATATGGGATTGATGGGAGCCAACCCACCAGCTCTAAAGAATAACTCTTCCTGGATTAAATGGGAGTGACCACAGCCGAATACATGCAGCAAACCGTCCCGCCGGAATACTTCAGCCACGACGGTTCCTGCTTTTTCAATAACCCAGGATTCTTCCGTATAGATTGTGTGCAGGAGTTCTGTAACCTTTTGATAATATTCATTTGCAAACATCATCCGTCCTCCAGAAAGATCGTTAAGTAGTCAACTCTATGTGGAAGAAGTACCGGTCACTCCGGTATTTTGACTCGACATATTCCACAACTGCGCCGTTTGTGTCAAAAGTTTGGCGTTTGGTAAGCAGAACACTGATGGGACAGTCATTCCCCAAAAGTTTCCTCTCCCAGTTATTTAAGGAACCCACCTCAATGGTTTGAACCGCGTATTTCAGTTGGATGCCACATTTGGTCGCGAACAATTCATACAACGAAATGCCGTTGGCGATGGTCTCGGCGATGACCACCCCAATCTCATGGCGCATGTAACAGTTTTCGATCGCCATTGGCACTCCATCCGCAAGGCGGAGCCTGCGCAAGACAAAGGTCGGGCTGTTGGTTGGAATATCCAATTTGTCAGAAATGTAACGGCTGGCAATGATTGAGTCATTCGCCAGGATGATTGAATCGGGGGTCATCTTGCGCTTGCGCATATCCTCAGAGTAACTGGTCAGGAGCGCCAGGGGTTGGGGTATTTTTTCATCACAAATAAAGGCCCCCTTTCCCTGGATGCGGTAGATCAACCCCTCGCCTTCCAATTCTGACAAGGCTCTGCGGATGGTGATACGGCTGACGTCAAAACGTTCGCCTAATTCCCTTTCGGATGGAAGGCAATCACCATGTTTGGTGCCGGGTTTGCCAATTAGCTCAAGTAAGGATTCTTTTACTTGAGTGGACTTGTTCTTTTTCTTGGGTTTCGCTGTGTCCATTTATTTTAGCAGAAATGATAAATCCAGATTTTGTTTTGCTGTAATTATACCAGATGTTATCTGTTCTGGTCAAGCGAATTGCTTATTTAAAGTGCTTATTTAAAGCATTATTTGAGGATTCCGGCCTTATCTTTATATTATTATTATGTTTAACTTGAATTTACTCGTTGGAAACTTTAATTAATTCTCGCTGAAATCCGCCTTTGGTGGTGATTTCCGGAAACAAAACAGAAGATTGTGGTCAAAACCATTGCGCAATAATATAACATGTGGTATAAAACCGCTAAATACATATCGATCGGACAAACGCATGTTCATGAAGGAAAATATCTTGACAAAAATAAAGGTGAGGGACTGGAAAGAAGCCATTCGGGCGGTTGGTGGGCTGCTTGAAACAGCAGGGAGCGTCACCCCTAACTACACCGAAGCCATGATAAATGCCATTACTGAACTTGGCCCTTATATTGTTATCCTCCCAAATTTTGCTCTGGCACACGCTGCACCGTCCAAGGAAGTGCTCAGAGACGATGTGGCATTGATCACGCTCAGTGAACCGGTTCGGTTTGGCTCACCAAACGACCCGATTTATGTTATTTTGGCCATTTGTTCCAAAGATGGTCAATCGCATTTGGATTCCCTGGGGGCAATTGCATCGATCCTTATGCGGGAGGGAACCCTACCCAAACTGATCGGAGCGGAAACGGTTGAAGACGTTCTAGAAATTATGGGTTGACATCTGTCTTTTTGAAAACCCTAATTGACCGGGTTGCTTTTACTTTAGCAAAGGAGAAAAAATGGAAAACATCAAAATTCAAACAGTCTGTGGCTTCGGCTGTGGATCATCCCTGTTTTTAAGAATGACAATCGAGGAGGTGCTGAAGGAAAATAATGTTAAGGCAACTGTTTTTTGTGGTGATGTAGGAACTTGTCTATCTCAACCGTGTGACGTGATTTTTATTTCCGAAGAGCTGTTGAGCCGGATTGAGGGGCGGTCAACAGTTCCACTTGTGCCGATTAGAAATTTTATGGACAAAAAAGAGGTCGCCACAAAAACAATGGGATTTATTAATGAATACCAAAATAAATAAGAGTAAAGGAGAGATAAGGTGAACGTAATAAATTTTATTATCAATGAAATTTTTGGTCAGGGTGCTATTTTCCTGGCACTGATCGCACTGATTGGCTTGGTTCTCCAAAAGAAACCGTTCAGTGAAGTCGTCCGAGGCACGATGATGACCGCCATTGGGTTCTTCGTTCTAACTCAAGGTACGGGAATCATCACAGGCAAATCGATTGATGGACTGGCAACAGCGTTTAACGCGATTATGCCTACAGCAAATGGTAAACCTGATATCGATATGTCGCAATATGGCACTCAAATCGGAATCGTCATGGTGATCTCGTTCGCGATTAACCTCTTGGTTGCCCGCTTCACCAAGTGGAAGTCAGTCTTCCTGACCGGACACATGCTGTATTGGTTCCCTTACGTGTTTATTGCCGCTGGTGTGGATGCTGGTTTGGAGGGATTCAAACTGATTGCTCTGGCTACTGTGATCACCTCCATCTATATGATTGTGGCGCCCAACCTGATGCGACCGCTGGTGAAGGAGGTAACCGGAAGCGACGCCTTTACAATCGGTCATCCAACCACAACGCTGTCAGTTATATCGGGTTACCTGGGCAAACTTATAGGCAATAAGGAAAAATCAACCGAAGACATCAAATTTCCACAGGGTCTCAATTTCTTGCGTGAGGTTTCCATCACCGGGTCCATCGTGATCTGCATAACCTACATTGTAATGAGCTTTATCCTCACCGCGAGGGGGTTCGTCCCTGGTGAAGTATGGGGATACGCCGGCGGCTCTACCGGTGCTTTCACTTATATTTTCACAAAGTCGATCTACTTTGGTGTCGGTGTGACGGTAATGCTGCTGGGCGTTCGCATGCTCATCTCTGAGATTGTCCCTGCCTTCAAAGGTATCGCCGACAAGGTTGTTCCAGGCGCCATCCCTGCTTTGGACTGTCCTGTCATTTTCAACTACGCGCCCAACGCTCTCATCATTGGGTTTCTTGTTGCCATGGTAACCTCCACCATCACCATTCTGCTTACAGCAGGGATGTTCCCCACGGTGATCATACCGCTGACGTTTACCTGTTTCTTTGAGATTGGTACCGCGGCAATTATCGGTAATGGCACTGGCGGTGTTCGCGGCGCTGTGGTAGGCGCGGCTGTTTCCGGTGTTATCATGGTCTTTTTGGTCGGCTTGGGCTCCTATTTCTTTGGTAACACAATCAACAACTGGATGCTTGTATATGGCGGTCAGGACTTTTCGCTGTGGGGCATTCTCACCGGTTGGATCGCCAGATTAATTGGATGACGAGCTAGATCTTAATCAATTTCTTTCGTTTTAATGACAGATACCTGCGCGAGGCAGGTATCTGTTTTATCTGCCACCCTCTCCCTTTCTTACTTTTCAACAAGGGAAAAGCCTAATGTAGAGCATTAGATTGGGTAATTCCGGTACAATATTATTCAGAGTGCATGGTGATAGTACATCATCATACTTAAAACTTTTCCGCCTAAAAATTGACACTACAGGAGTAAATCAGATGTCGGACCAAAACATGGATAAGAAGGTTTATAAAAAACTGTACTCTCCAAAATCCGTGCCGGCCTTTATTCAAGTCCCCAGGATGCGTTTTGTGGTAATCGAAGGGAAGGGCGACCCCAATGGAGAGGAATTTGGCATTGCGACTTCGGCTTTGTACAGCTTCAGTTACGCAGTGAAGATGTCGTATAAAAGCAAAAGCGTGCCGCAAGGATATTATGAATATAAAGTATTTCCGCTGGAAGGCGAGTGGGATTTGGACGATAAATCCAAGCCCCTGACTGATAAGAGTAACTATAAATACCGGATCATGATCCGGCAGCCGGATTTCCTAACCACAGAATTGTTTACCCGCTTTTTACAGGAAACCAATAAGAAAAAACCAAATAAGTACCTGGAAAAAATGGGGTTTGAGAAGATTGAAGAAGGTTTATGCTGCCAGATGCTCCATATTGGCCGATATGATGATGAGCCTGCCAGTTTTGAAAGGATGGAAGCATATTGCAGCCAGAACGGGTACGAAAGATCTGCCAAAACTCACCGTGAGGTTTATCTAAACGATCCCAGGAGAACAGACCCCTCCAAGTTAAAAACTATTTTAAGGTACCGCGTTACAGTCTGTCGTGCCCTTCCCCAATAATCATACTTGATTGCTTTGCAAACATTGCTTTGCAAACTCCCCCTTTATCATACTAATGACAAACTCTATAATGATGTTATTTCCAACAGCCAGGCGCGAACCTGACCGGAAAACCAATGGCATGAATAGGCAAGCCTATCCATGCAAAAAACTCAACGCGAACGGAGACTGGTGCGAACCAAAGTTATGAAAGAGACCGGCGTGAAACTGACCAGACTTCTTTTCCAACAAACCGATTTTCCCCCTCTTCACTGACCCCATCCCTGTGCTAAAATCAAGCCATGACATGGAATATTTGTGGGCACGAGTCAGCAGTCGCCTTTCTGAAAGAACATACCAAACCCGAGAAACTACGGCATGCCTACCTGATCACCGGTCCGCAAGGGGTGGGGCGGCGCACACTGGCGCTGGCTTTCATTAAGGCGCTCAACTGCCTCAACCCGCCTGCCCAGGGCGAGTTTTGCAACCAATGCCTGGTCTGCCGGCAGATCAACGCGCAGACCTTCTCGGATCTGACCGTCCTGGCGCCGATTGAGGGGCACAAGGACCTGAAAATCGACCAAATCCGGACCATGCAGCAATCCCTGGCGCTGGCGCCCTACCAGGCCAAGTACCGCGTTATCCTGATCCTGGACTTCCAACGGGCGACCGCTGCAGCCTCCAATGCCCTGCTCAAATCCCTGGAGGAACCGCCAGCACGGGCCATCCTGGTGCTTACGGCGGACGCCCAGGAAAGCCTGCTTGAGACCATTGCCTCGCGCTGTGAGATTCTGCGCCTGCGGCCGCTGCCGGTTGAAAATGCTGAGCACTGCCTGGTAGAACAGTATGGTTTGCCAGAGGAGCGCGCCAGACTGCTGGCACACCTCACTTCTGGTCGGATGGGCGCGGCCGTGCGCTTTGATCAGGATCCGGACCTCATCAGCACCTACCAGGATGCACTGGAAAAGTTGGAGGAACTGCTGCCTGCAAAAAAACGCCAGCGGTTGCAATATGTGGAGACCCAGCTAAAACAAAAGAGCAGCTTGCGCGAGCTGGTCTATGAGCTTGTGTCTGCCTGGCTGACCTTTTGGCGGGATGTTCTGATCGCGCGCAGTGAGGCAGGCATTCCCCTGGTGAACCAGGACAAAGCCGCTTTGATCCAGCATGTTGCCAGCCAGGTGCCCTTGGGGGAGGTTGAAAGCCTGTTGAAAGCCCACGAAAAGGCACTTGACCAGCTGGATAAATACGTCAACCCGCGCCTTGTGATCGAAAACCTGCTGATATCACTCCCAAGCGTGAAAATCTAAAAGTTGAGTGAAGCCATGGTCAACGCGCGGTCAGTAAGCATTTAACGAATGAAGATGCCACTTCCCAAAGAGGAAGCCTGTTGGCTGAGATTGGGTTGGTATTTCTCAAGATTGACCGGACAAGTTTTAGGGCACCGACAGCCCAAATTGCCGTGAAGGAAAATGAAACCGTGCGCAAAAAGAGACGGCTTAGCGAGGAACGCTTTTTTGTGCCACCAATTGGATGTCCAAACTCCATGCCAGTATAGAGGTACTCAATGATGGCTATCTCATGGGAAGAATAACTGGTTAGCTGCCTGCGCTGCTTCTGTTTTTTTCGGGTGTTCCTGAGCGATCCCTAGCCCGGCTTGTTGGCAACCTTCGTGAATTATTAAATCCAAGGCAAAGATCAGCACCGCTTGGGGTACAATCAGGGGCACATTATGGAAGATTTACTGGATTTACTCAACCCTCAACAACAACAAGCCGTGGCTGCCCCAAACGGTCCCACGCTGATATTGGCTGGCCCCGGCTCCGGCAAAACCCGCGTGTTGACCTATCGGATTGCCTACCTGGTCGGCGTGATGCATGTTCCGCCCTACCATATCCTGGCGGTTACCTTTACCAACAAAGCCGCCCGGGAAATGGCTGCGCGGGTAGAAAAAATCTTGGGAAGCGCGGCTCAGGGTATGTGGCTGGGCACTTTTCATGCGATCTGCGGGCGCATCCTCAGGCGTGAAGCCGACCTGCTGCCGGTGGACCAGAATTTTGTCATCTTCGATGCCGATGACCAGGCTACCTTGATGAAAGATGTCATCCGCGAGTCGAACCTGGATGAAAAATTTTTTCGCCCTGAATCTATATTGGATGCGATTTCGCGCGCGAAGAACGACCTGATCTCGCCTGAAAATTACCCCATCCAAAACTTCCATGATGAGCAGGTGAAGAAGTGTTATGCCAGGTATCAGCAGCTGCTCGTGCGAAACAACGCCATGGACTTTGACGACATGCTGGTCTACACCAACACCATTTTTGAGCAGTACCCATTGGTATGCGATACCTATTCGCACAAATTTGAACACATTTTGGTGGACGAGTTTCAGGATACTAACCTGTCTCAATACGCAATCCTGCGCAACCTGGCTGCCAAACACCGCAACTTGTACGTGGTGGGCGACGAGGATCAGTCCATTTACCGCTGGCGCGGCGCGGATTACCGCAACATCAAGCGCTTTCAGACTGATTTCAAGGACTCGCACACCATCTTGCTGGAGCAAAACTATCGCTCCACCCAGACCATCCTGGACGGTGCCATGGCGGTGATCGACTGCAACGCCAACCGCACCCGCAAGAAGCTCTTCACCGAGCAAAAGAAGGGCGACAAGATCACCCTGTTCGTGGCAGGGGACGACCGGGAGGAAGCCCAATTTGTGGTGGACGCGATCCAACGCGGCATCCGCACCAACAAGATCAACCCGAACGCTTTTGCGGTCATGTACCGCACCAATGCCCAGTCGCGGCTCCTGGAAGAAGCTTTTCGGCGCGAGGGCATCAGCTACCGGCTGGTCGGAGCGCAACGCTTTTACGGGCGCCGCGAGGTCAAGGATGTGATTGCCTTTTTCCGTCTGATCCACAATCTCAAGGACGAGATCAGTCTCAGGCGGGTGATCAATCTGCCACCGCGCGGGATTGGCGAGAAAACCCTCGAAAAGCTGGCGCAGGCCGCCCAGACCAGCAGGTTGACCCTGGGCGAAGCGCTCCTGCATTTGACCGAACCGGAGGGAGCCGGATTGCTCGAGACTTTGGGCAAGGAAGGGCTGCGCCTGGCTCAATTTGGCAGCCGGGTGAGTTCCTGGCGAAAGATAGTGGAAACGGCCAGCCTGGCGGAGCTGTTTGACCGGGTACTGGCGGACGTCGGATATCAGGAATACATTCAGGACCGCAGCGATGAGGGGCAGGACCGCTGGGAAAACGTGATGGAATTGCGCCAGGTGATCCTGGAATATGAGGGGCAGGGGCTGGGGAGCTTTTTGGAAGCCATGGCGCTGGTGGCGGATCAGGATACCCTGCCGGAAACGCTGGACGCGCCCACCATGCTGACC
>JBAQMM010000117.1:0-2794 GCA_049302815.1 Anaerolineaceae bacterium
CGTGCATTTTACGCTCCTGCGCGAGTTCTACCCGCAAGCCACGGCGTTATCCATACCCACGTCCGCAACGTGATGGTTTTTGTGCGGCGGAGCTGCCCATGCCACCTGTGCTAGAGTGCACCGAGCCATTTGGCGTGATAGAACAGACCCACTGCGCTGCCAGCGAGAGCCAGGATCTGGCGGAAGCTATCCTGCAAAAAATCCGCGAAAATGGGGGTGTTTCGCACAACCCGGCCGCCTGCTGCATGGCGCCCGCGCCACGGCTTGTTTGTGCTTGCCAGAGATATTTATGATGCTTTTGAAGTCACCGAGCGCATGGACGTCAATGCTTACTGCATCCTGCAGGCGCAGCAATTAGGGGGCGTGACGTCCATCCTGGAAAGAACCCAGCAATAGTCCGTTTTTCCTGGAAGAAAACAGTCAGGTCAGAAGACCGCCAATTATCTGCTACAATCAATTCAGGCATTGCCGTTCCAACAGGGAATGTCACAATTTTCAGAAAAATATGTTGGAAAGTCAACAAAGAAGGAATATTTCAGGAAGAGGAAAACCATGTCCGAAGAAGCATTGACCATGAATGAATACACCAAATCTGCCCAGTACAAGCAGTTGCTGGTTGCGACTACATTTGATAAAAAGGGGCACGTGTTCCAGGTCACGGTGGAGGAGGCTCCTGAACCTGCTCCCAGTACTGCCGCGATCACTGCCATCATCGACCATACCCTGCTCAAACCCGATACCAGTGAGGAACAGATGGTCAAGTTCTGTCAGGAGGCGAAGGATTATCATTTTGGAGCAGTGTGTGTAAACTCCTGCTGGGTTTCCTTCTGCGTCAAGCAGCTCGAAGGCACTTCAGTGAAAGTTGGGAGCACGGTCGGCTTCCCCTGGGGAACCCCCTCAACAGAATCAAAGGTTATTGAAACCAGGCAAGCCATCAAAGCGGGTGCGAGAGAAGTGGATATGGTTTTGAACATCGGCAAGCTTAAATCTTGGGATTACCAGTATGTTGCCAATGACATTCACGAGGTGGTGAGAGCAGCCCACAAGCACGATGTGCTGGTCAAGGTGATTTTGGAAACTTGCCTGCTGACCGAGGAGGAAAAGGTGATTGCCTGCCTGATCGCCAAGCAAGCGGGCGTGGACTTCGTAAAAACCTCCACGGGCTTTGCCGGACCTGGAGCTACCGTGGAAGATGTGGCTTTAATGCGCAGCGTGGTTGGCTTGGATATGGGCGTGAAGGCGGCTGGCGGCGTCCGCACCTACGAGGACGTGAAAAAAATGATCGCCGCCGGAGCCACCCGTATCGGCACCAGCGCGGGTATCCGCATCGCTCAGGAAGCAGCTGGTGAGTACACCAGCCAACCTCAAACCCCGGACGCTTATTAAGCGACAATTCTCGAAACACTGCTTAACAGAACGAAACCCAGCGCAAAATCCGTTGGGTTTCGTTTTTTGATAGTTTGGTTGAGGCAACTTCACCCAAAACTATCAGCGGGTTCGCCTCACTTGGTCGGCAGCTTCTCGGGCATGCTGCGACTGGCAATCACATTGATGCCGGTCCCAAGCACATTCTCGATTACGACCGATTTCATCTTAACCGGCGCCACCAGTTCCACTTTGCGGATTTCTGCCAGAACTTGGGGGATCATCGGCTTGGGGACTGGCCGTTCGGTGTAGACTGGGAGTAGAGGGTGGAAACCATTCTTGATTTTCACCGTACTCGCCACCATGCGGCGCGGATCGGTCATCTCAGCTTTGGCATAATCCAGGCCTTTTTTGCAGGTGTTGCCTGTAACGCTGATAATTTCGCCTTCTTCCATCAGCACCGTCAACGCGCAACCCTGTGGGCAGGCTGTGCAGATAAAGTTCACTTCTTCAGACATTTTCCTTTACTCCTATCGCGGATTGATCTCAACGGTCAAAGATTTCGCTTTGGCAACATCCGCATAATTTTTCGGCTTGAGCACCACGGTGACCATTTCACCAGGACGGACATACCTCTCAGCCTTGCGTGCCACCAGGTTTTCCCCATCGTGGACTTCAACCCAGACAGGCTGCTCGATCGGTCGGGTCACTCGCATCTGCAGGCGAATATCTTCTGCTTCGAGGGTCTGTTTGTCCAGACGGTGGGGAACCACATAACGCACATTCTTGCCGGCAATCAGCGGGGTGTAGCGCGCCTCGGTATTCTTCAGGCTAATGGCATATTTGGCGGCGCACTTGCCCGCCTCAAAGCCAGCCTCTGAGACCCAGTCGACCAGGTCATACACATGGACGACATTGCCCGCGGCGAAGATGCCGGGGACGTTGGTCTGGAAGGTCTCATCCACATAGGGTCCACCTGTGATCGGGTCCAGCTTTACGCCGGCTTTCCGGGAGAGTTCATTCTCCGGGATGAGACCCACGGAGAGCAGCAGCGTGTCGCAGGGGATGATCTCTTCTGTTCCCGGGATGAAATTCCACTTTTCGTCCACCTGGACCGCTTCGATGGCTTCCACACGATTCTTGCCCATGATCTGCTTAATGGTATGGTTGAGCTGTAGCGGGATGTTATAGTCCTGCAGACACTGCACCAGGTTGCGGCTCAAACCGGAAAGGTAGGATTGAATTTCCAAAACCCGCTCCACTTTGGCGCCTTCAAAGGTCAGGCGACGTGCCATAATCATGCCAATATCACCGGAACCCAGGATGACGATCTTGTTGCCGGGCATGTAACCTTCCACGTTAACCCAGCGCTGGGCTGTGCCGGCGGTAAAAACGCCGTTGGGGCGCATGCCGGGGATGCGGATCTGGG
>JBAQMM010000118.1:0-5076 GCA_049302815.1 Anaerolineaceae bacterium
TGACAGCCCTGTTCCAGCCAGGCCAGGTAGGCGGGGAAGTGTTCTGGTTCGGCTGGCAGAGCAATTCCGGATAAGACAAAGCCGAGAGCGGATGCCTCGGCTTTGATGTCAGTTTCAAGGGACATGATCAATTCCCTCTTGGATGATGGCTGGAATTACGGCTGGATCACTTCGTATTCAACATAGAATGAATAAAAAGCCGTGCCGCTTGCATTGACAATACTCCAGTTGCCGCGCACATCGCCGGTTGTACTCGGTGCTGTGAAGGAGATGGTAAATTGGACATTCTTGGTTGGTGGAACTTCATAAGGCATCATGATGGTTTCAGGAGCACCCATGCGTGACCCGCTGGAAAACTTAATCGAGTAGGCGGTGGTCCAGGTAGATGTGCCCGTGTTCATCAAGGTCAGAGTGACCTTGAATTCCTGACCCGCGTTGACCTTGGTACCGTCAGCTGGGTTGCTTGATGCCCACACGCCATTATCTGTACCAGAAGGGATGGATATAGTGGCTGTTGCGCTGATCGGCGTATTGGTGACAGCCAGGGTTGGCGTGACAGGAATGGGAGTGTTCGTGGCGGTTGGAGCCACCGTGGGGGTTTCAGTTGGTCGGGCAATGGCAGTTCTGGTGAAATCAGACTCCACGGTAAGTGCCACGCTAGTCAAGACCTCTTCAGGGCTGATGGTGGGTTCGCTGGGCGCACAGGCGGACAGGATTAACATCAGGCTTAAACAGCCCAAGGCAAGTGTTCTTTCAAATTTCTTTATCTTCATAATATATCTCCATTATGCTCAAAACTCTTCTACATTTGAGCGCATGATTACTTATTGTAGAGATTACTTCAGATTTGTCAAGTCAATCAGCATTTTTTCTGGATAAAATTCAAGCCCGCAAATGTTACCGAGACCGATATCCAGCCTGGTTTGAGGTACAGCACGCGCTTAATTAGCGGCTGGGAGCAAAAGGTATATTGGCTGAAATTGATTCCTGCCAGGTTTGGCAAGATTCCCGCCTGCTGATTGGGGTATGCTGGTTGGCACTCCATCCGGCTCCCAAAATGGTGATGCTTGCTTCACAGAACCCTGACTCACGGTAATTATAGGGTATGCAGTGAATTTGTGCACACGAAGAATCCAATAATAACGATCGGTGGCTTTGCGTTTCCGTAATACCGCGTGAGCTTGCTCCGCCGATAGGAAACGCAAGAACACCAACCACCTCAAAGGCTATGAACCCGGCTCCCCAAGGAGCTGGGTATTCCAAAGTGCGAATAAACTTCATTGGGTGTGCTCTTCATTTGAGCACACCATCTCTGCATGTACATTCTCGTGGTGCGCACAAAATGGTGCACACCCTATGAAGTTCTAGTATTCATCCCTAGTTCGCGCTGTGGTCAGAAGATATTATGTCTTGTTGACAACAAAATATCAACAATACCGAGTACACGTCCTGTTCAACACCTGCTGTTAGTTTTTTTCTGATGTTGCACTCTGGGGTTAAGCGCACCAAAACGAGTGTATGGGAATTTATAAGAATACCCCATTTCTGATTTCTGAAAGGAACAATGCAAGTTTGAAAACACTCTCTCGGCGTTTTGGTGCGATCGAATGATGATCATATCCATAACTTGCAGGGAACAGGCTCGTGTCGTTCCGTAAACAAGAAATTCGAATACCGGATATTGCTACTTCTTAACGGTAATCCTGCCGCTACCTGGCTTTTCAACTCGCCCAACAACGCTTCCTTTGATTCCCCGTTTGGTTAATCCTTCCAACAATGCCTTCGATGATTCTTCCGACAGGCTGATCAGTAATCCACCGGACGTTTGTGCATCTGCCAGCAGGATCTGATCCAGGTGTGAGACACCTTCTGCAAACTCAACATGACCTTCTACATAGCTTAAGTTATTGAGCGTCCCCCCCGGAATTACGTCTGCAGCAACCAGGGCGCGCGCCTCCGGAAGGATAGGCACCCCCGAAAGCTGTAAGCAGACATCCACCCCGCTACCTGCTGCCATCTCATGCAGGTGTCCTAACAGCCCGAACCCTGTAATATCTGTACATGCATGCACACCAAGGGATTCCATCAGCTCGGCGGCGTCCTTGTTTAAGGTTGCCATGATCGCGATGGCTTTTTGTTGGGTTGCTTCATCTGCCAGACCACGTTTCATGGCTGTTGCGATGATACCCATGCCTAATGGCTTGGTAAGCACCAACACATCACCCACCTGGGCGGTACAGTTACGAATCACGCGATCGGGATGAATGATGCCGGTCACTGCCATACCATATTTTGGCTCAATATCATCCACGGTATGCCCGCCCAATATAGAGATTCCAGCTTCAGTTGCCTTGTCCTGAGCGCCTCGTAAAATTTCTTCAAGCACCTTCAAAGGTAATCGGTTGGATGGGAAACCCACAATATTGAGACCAAAAACTGGTTTTCCTCCCATGGCATAGATATCAGAAAGCGAATTTGCTGCAGAAATGGCGCCAAACCAGTAGGGATCATCCACAATCGGTGTAAAAAAATCGACAGTTTGCACCACTGCCAGATCATCTGTAAGCTGGTAAACTGCTGCATCATCCGAAGTTGAAGCATCCACCAATGCTTTGGGGTCGAAAGAAGGAGGCAGGTTTGCCAGTATTTTCTCGAGTGCTTGTGGTCGCAGCTTGCACGCACACCCGAGACCTTGTGTAAAATGGGTGAGTTTGATTTCCGAGATATCTTCAGTTATTTCGACTGGTGCAGCAGCTGTTTGGGGCAGCAAACGCAACAATGCCGTGGTCAGAATCTCTGCTGCCTGGTCGATTTCTGCAATGTTATTATTTCTCCCGGTTGTAAAACGCACAGTACCCATGGCATAATCTATTGGAACCTGCATGGCAACCAACACATGTGAGAGGTCAATTTTGTCTGAATGGCAAGCTGCGCCGGCAGAAGCAGCCACTTTGTCGCTAATTTCAGAGAGCAATGTATTGGCTTCGACCCGATGAAATGCCAGGCTGAGTGTGTTTGGCAGACGCTGTTCAGGGTGACCATTAAGTAGAAAACTCTTCTCAGGCAAGGATTCCGCCAATCCTTTGTGCAGCCTGTCGCGCATCTCCTTATAATGGAACATGTTTTTGTCCAGGTCACGTTTGGCAATTTCGCAGGCTTTTCCCAAACCAACCACCTCAAGCACATTTTCAGTGCCCGGACGACGGTCTGATTCATGGTTAGCACCGTACATCAACTTTTCTAAATGCACGCCGTTGCGCACGTAAAGCGCTCCAACACCTTTGGGCGCGTAAAGCTTGTGCCCGGCGATCGAAAGCAAATCAACACCTAATTCCTGCACGTCAACCCTGATCTTTCCAACGGATTGCGCCGCATCAGTGTGAAAAAGTGCCCCTGCCTCATGTGCCAGCCTTGCCAGTTCAGCGATCGGTTGGATGGTGCCGACCTCGTTATTGGCATGCATGATGCTCACCAGGATGGTATGGGGTGTCAACACCTTTGCAAGATCAGCAGGGTCCACCCAACCATTCTGATCTACCGGCAGGTATGACACCTGGAATCCTTGTGTAATCAGGAAGTGGCAAACCTCCAACACCGCTGGGTGTTCAACAGCACTGATAATGATATGCCTACCGCGTGCTTGGTTGGCAAACGCAACACCACGAATCGCATAGTTATTACTCTCAGTCCCGCCACTGGTAAAGATTACTTCTTCCAACGAGCTACCCAACAGTTCAGCCACCTGGGCACGTGCATTCTCAATGGCAAGTTTTGTTTGTATACCGTAGGGATGCATACTAGAGGGATTGCCAAAAAAGTTGTAAAGGTAGGGTTGCATGACATCTGCCACTTCTTTATCTATCGGCGTCGTGGCATTGTAGTCAAGGTAGATAGGATCAGATTTATTCATACTGGCAATTTTACTATTTTTTGCTCACCGCTTGCCGAGGTTGTATTGCCTTACAATTACCCTTACTCTAAAAAGTAACATTGCCTCAAAATAAATGTCACGTTGTTTGCACCAGTGTTCTCACTGGTGCAAACCAGGTTTGACCTAAACAGGTTATGGAATAATCACTGGCTGCAACAGGTGTACTTTATCGCCTTGGGCTGAGCCGTGGGCGTCCACAATCAGGATCAATTGCACATTTTTACCTGCCAGCGCGCTCAAGTCGTAGCTCACCTTGTGGAAAGCTCCGTCATTGGTTTCGTTCCAATATGTCAGGGTTTGCATGGCTCCGCTGCCTTCACGGTAATTCAATGCGATCAGGGCGTCACAAGTTTTGGCAGTCTGCTCGCAGCCGATGATCGCCTCAAATTTTGAGCCGGCTGGAATCTTCATGGCAGGGTAAGTGCCCTGGATGTAGCCATTATCCATGCTCTGAACCCCCAGCCACAGGGCAATTTCATCGTCCTGATAACCGTTTTCCAGGACGGGTGCCGGGTCGGAGATGACGAAGCCCTTGGCATCGCCGGCTTTTCCCGGGCAAGGTAGGATTCCGACGCCGCTGGTCCACTCAGCGGCACAGAAGTTATCCGCCAGGTTGAGATGCCCGCTCACCGCCTGGATTTCGATCCAAAAGGTCTTATCAGGGTTCTTAAAACTGAAAGTGGTGCCGCTGGCATTGCGCAGCTTAAAATCTGCCCGATATTCACCGGCATTATCCGGCACGGTAATGCTCAGGGAAACGGTAACGGTCTGCCCGGGGGCAACCGAGCCTGATGTGAACTTCTGGTAGGTCAGAATGTCGGGAAGGTTTCCTTCTGTGTATTCCACCTCATAGGACGAGGTCCAGGTGCAGGATCCGGCGTTCCGGAGCGTCCAGGTCTTGGTGAACACCGAGCCGAAGAAGAATTGACTGCCATCTGGGATGGTCTCGGTGACAAACTCGGCCTGGTCGCAGGGCAGAGTCGCGGTTGGGGTCTCTGTTGGCAAAGGCGTAGTGGTGGCTGCCTGAGGAGACTGGCTGGGGGCAGGGGTTGGATTCATTACCGGTTGCGTGCCGGTGGGTGAGATTGGTTGGGTGGGCAGGACCTGGCTGGCGACGATTTGGGTGGTCATGGCTTCAACGGTCT
>JBAQMM010000119.1:0-10114 GCA_049302815.1 Anaerolineaceae bacterium
GGGCTGCGCATTTCCGAGCCGGCAGCTGACCTGGCAGTGGCGGCGGCGATCACCTCATCGCTGAAGGATCAACCCGTTCGGGCGGATACCGTGTTGATCGGGGAAGTGGGTCTTTCGGGTGAACTGCGCATGATAAACCAGATGCAGACCCGCCTGAAAGAAGCCGCCAAGCTGGGGTTCAAGCGCGCGGTGATCCCACGGCGTTTGCGCCTGACCGAGCCCTGGCCGAGCGGGATTGAGGTGATCGAAGCGCGTTCCCTTAGGGATGCCCTCCAAGCCGCCTTATTGGAAAAAACCGAAGCTGGATGAAAGGACCGTTCCACATGCTCTCAACTTTGTTAGATTTGCTTCCGTTCATTGGTTCCACCAGGCGCAACCATGGCCTGGAACATGCCACCATGCAGGTTTTGAGTGAAAAATACCACAACGTGCCCATGGCGGGCATTTCCAGCGCCCATGGTTTTGTCCTGGTGGCTGATCTGTCAACTGAAATTGTGACCGATGCCGCCCTGGAAGCGGAAGGGCGCCTGAAAGCCGGAGAAAGTCATCTGGCGGTTCATCCCCATTGCGGGACGAACCTGGTGGTTTCCGTGTTGGTGGCAGGTGCGGCTGCCTGGCTGACCTTATTGGCAACCAGCGGCGGCAAAAAACCAAGACTGCCCCAGATCGCCCTGGCAGCCATGGTGGCGGTGCCGGCCTTCATCTATTCAAAACCCCTCGGACCTCTGACACAAAAGAAGCTGACCACCAGCGCCAATCCCGGAAACATGCGGGTTAAGCAGGTCACCAGCCAAAAGGTGCGAGATAACTTCCTGCACAACATCAGCACCGGAATTTAGCGGAAATTCGCGGAGATTGATGGAAAAACCCAGCCTGTACTTGTTAAGAGGCGACGACAGCACCCGCATCCAGGAACTATTGGCGGGTTTTAAGACTGAGCTGGGGGCGCCCGATATGGCAGACTTGAACACCACCTTGTTGGACGGGGACAACCTCAACCTGGAAACCCTGCGTGCTGACAGCCTGACCATGCCCTTTTTAGCTCCCAGGCGGCTGGTGATCATTGAGAAAGCCCGCCCCATGCTCGGCAGTCTGAGCAAGGAGGCGCGTGCCAAATTCCTGGAAATCCTGGAGGATCTGCCCGAGACCACCATGCTGGTTCTTCCGGTGGAAGATAACCTCATCCGGCGGCGCGGGGAAACAAGCTGGGAAAATGCCAGAGCCTACGGCTGGCTGCTTGATTGGATCGGCGCCCACCAAGGTCGTGCCCTGATTAATGAATGCACCCTGCCGGAAGAGGCGGACATGCCTGCCTGGGTAATGAAGAAGGCTGAGCAAAGCGGCGGTGAGTTTCGTCCGGATGCGGCGCACCTGCTGGCAAGCTACGTCGGGAATAACACCCTGCGCGCCAGGCAGGAAGTGACGAAGCTGCTGACCTATGTTAACTATGGGCGGGCGGTCAGCGCAGCCGACGTGAGCCTGCTGACCGCGCAGGACCAGGAGGGCAACATTTTCGTCCTCGTCGATGCGCTGGGGGAACGCAACGGCGCCAGGGCCATGGAACAGTTCCGGATCCTGAGCGAGACCAACGAGATGATCGACCTTTCCGGCATGATCTACCGGCAATTCAGGCTGCTCTTACAGGCACGCGAAATCCTGGATGAGGGCGGGGGTAGCAGAGAGGCGGAAAAGGAACTGCACGTCCCGTCCTTCCTTGCCACCAAGCTGGTCGCCCAGGCGAAACGCTTCAGCATGGCGCAGTTGGTGGATATTTTTGGACGGCTTTTGAAGATTGATGAGGATATGAAAAGCGGGGGTATGCCCGGCGACGTGGCTTTTGAGGTGTTGATCGCCGAGATGACCGGGTGAGTATTTTTTTCGATAGCTTGAGCGATTAGAAAAATAGACAGTCTTTGGTACGGAGTGAGCTTGCCCACCCCATATGGGGTTGGAGGCCTACGGTCAAATGCCCGCGCTCGGTCCCAATGGGAAGTTTCGCATCCCTTGCAGGGTGCTAAGCACTCAGGAGATCGGCGCGAACAAGGATGCAATGTAGTTGTAGGGTGCAATCCGCATTTGATTGCACCAAAAAAGACGACTCCTTCGGCAAACCCACTCTCCGCTGTCATCTTTAGGTTCGTCGTAACTGGGTTTACATCATCCTTGCGGGGAGTGCGTGTTTATGCGAGAGCCTGACCCCTACGATTCAGGTTCCGGCAAGCACCTGGCAATTGTGATGACCATAGTGGTGCCCTGGTCTTTACCGGCCGATTGCGCGGAAATGCTGCAGCCCTGCGCGGCGGTCAACGCTTTGCAGATGGCAAGCCCCAGACCCATCTTGCCCTTGTTGGCGGGGCGGGCTTTATCCGCCTGGTAGAAGCGCTCAAACACATAGGGCAGGTCTTCCGAGTCAATGCCCGATCCGGTATCTGCCACACGTAACTCCACCTGATTGGAAGTATGAGCGCTCAAGGTGATCCTGCCGCCAGCTGGCGTGTAGCGTAGGGCGTTTTCGACTAAATTCTTCAACACCTGGATCATCCTGCCTTCATCCACCTCCACCAGGCAATCCGTGGGCTGAGTCTCCAGGTTCAGGTGAACCTTCTGGCGGCTGGCGATGGGCAGGTAGGCGTTGTAGACACTTTCCAGCAACTGATTCGGGTTGACTGGCGCTTTTTGGATATCCAACCCACCGGCTTCAGCCTGTGAGAGGGTGGTCAGATCCCCAACCAGACGGCGCAGGTGATCAATTTCGGTTTTGATGATCTCAATACGTTCAGGAGTCAGCTGAACTTCCCCGTCCTCGAGCATTTCTATGTAACCGGAAATGATCTGCAGGGGAGTGCTCAGGTCGTGGGTGATATCGGCGGTCATGCGCTTGCGTTCCTGGTCGCCCCTGGCCAGATCGGCGCTCATCTGATTAAAAGTCTGGGTCAACTGACCCAGTTCATCCCTGGAGGTGACCGGGACCTGCTTGCCCAGCTCTCCCTGTGCCAGGCTGGCGGAAGCCTGGGTAAGTTTCTGGATGGGTTTGATCAAATTGCCTGCTAGCAGGATGCCCAAGATGACCGCGGTCGCCACGCCAACCAGGGCGGCAAGGCCAATCGCCAGGTTGGTGCGCTGGACGTAGCGCTGCTCCTCAGGGTTCAGTTCAAACTGCAGGTTGGGGTCTTTCAATATCCAGGCAACCGTCTGTCCATCGATTTTGACCGCTTCGGCATCCTGGATCAAGTTCTCAGGAACGATTTCCCCGATGGCGTAGGTGAAGGTGGGAAATACCGCGCCATAGCTTGCGTCCACCAATCCTAACAGACCGCGCAGGGTCTCCCGGCGGGGCGGTTGGTTGGAGGCGCCCTGTTGCTTCTGTGGCTGATTGACTGGTCCTGTGCCCATGTAATAATCAAAAAAGCCATCCAGATTGCCGTTGGCGCCGTAGTACACCTGTACAGATTCCGATAACTGAGAAACCTGCTGATCCACGACCATGTCCATGAGGGATTGGTCGGAGGTCAGGCGGATGACCAGGATAACGATCAGAATGGTCACCAGCGCGACCGCGAGGTAGGTGAGGATCATCCTGCTTTTGAGTGAACGGTTCATGCGCTGCCTTCAAGAAAACGGTAGCCGATCCCGAATACCGTTTCGATATACTTTGGCTGGGAGATGTCATCTTCCAGTTTGAGCCGGATGTTGCGGATGTGAATTTTTAAGGTGGCTTCCGAACCAGTGAAACCGCAATCCATCAGGCGCAGGCACATATCTTGCCGTTTGATCACCTTGCCCACGGATTCCATTAACATTTCCAGGAGTTGAAATTCAAGTGGGGTAATCTCGATCGCCCGGTCGGTCTTACATACCTCATGTTTGCTGCGATCCAGGGTGATATCGCCAATGGTCAGGTTGGGGCTTTCAGTTTCTGTAGGTCCTGCCCTGCGCATGACCGCCCGGATGCGCATGAGCAATTCACGCAGCTTGAAGGGCTTGGTAATGTAATCATCCGCCCCCAATTCAAAGCCGCGGATGATATCCGCCTCCTGTTGTTTGGCGGTGATCATGATCACGGGGAGTTCGGATTCGCTGCGCAACCGGCTGAGGAATTGGAAGCCGTCCATATTGGGCATCATCACATCCAGCAGGATCAGGTCCGGCCTTTGATCGTGAAAAACCTCCAGTGCCTCCCGTCCATCAAAAGCCAGTAACACAGCAAAGCCCTGGTTCTGCAGGTACTCCTGCAGCATCAGTTGGACGTTCCGGGTGTCATCCACGACGAGAATGCTGCGTGCCATGAAGTGATTATAGCTTTCTTTTGGTTAATCTTTGAGGTCGAGCCCGACCCTTTGTGTGACCATGGGGAAGATTTTCCGCTACAGGCAGAATGCCCAGGCTGGGGCCCGCGGACCCCAGCCCAGAGCTTAAGGAGGAGAATAAAGCCCTGTACGAATTTTTATCCAGGTATGTCAGTGAGATGATTTTCACCTCGCGCTTGCGCCAAGCTGCAGATCGGACTCTGCCGGTTCGCTGCTGGGGGTGACTTCTTCCATGGATGAACCTGTCCAGCCGTTTTGGTGCGGTTCGGTGAAGTAGACCTGCAATTCAGCGGTATCTCTCAGAAAATCGATTTTCCCGATGTTCACCCGCTTGATCTGCATGCCGGTGCGGGCTTCCAGGTCGGCGATCAGTTCGCCCCGCCGCGCGGGCTGGATCAGCTCGATTTTCTCGTAGGTAATGTGTTTGGAGGATTCATAGTGAAAGCCCCATTCTTTTTCTAGCATCCAAAGGATCACGATCACGGCGGAATTTGCGAGCAATAGTTTGGGCCAGGAGGTCTCAATCATCCCTGAGGAGTTCATGACAGGCAGTGCCAGGATAATGAACAGGTAGGTCATTTCACGAATCGGAATGGGATCGGTGCGGTAGCGCAGGACTGAAAAAATGGCAAAGAGCCCGAAGCCGACCCCTACGCCAATTTCGATACTTGCCATCAGGCTCAACACAAAATAAATGATGGTGTTGAATGCCATGAAGGTGAAAACATAGCGCTTATCCTTGGTGTGGGGATAATAAATGAAGCGGACGATGATGAATGCCACCGTGATATTCAAACAAAAGCCAAGAAAAAAGTTTGTCAAATCGGACATGTTAATTGCCTCCGTTTACCTTTTCCATCCAAAGTAGTTTCGATTTCAGGGGATTGATTTTTACTTGGTCATACAGTAGGGATACGCCGATACAATATTTGCTGAAGCCGGTCGGGCGCAGGTGGGAGTGGTGCATCCGCTCCAGAAAGTGTGAGGGCTGATGTGGATTGTTTTGCTTCACTTCCGCCACCACTACCTGATCAGCCGAGATGACGTTCCAGCCGGATGAGAAGTTGATAGCGATATCCAGCGTGATGCGTTCGGTCAGGCTTTTATCCACCAGGACAACGCGGGTGAATGTGTTCATCAGAGTGGGCTCCAATTCCAGGTAGGGCTGGGGCAGGTAACCGGAAAGCCAGTCCATCTCATCTTTCCCCAGGATTGGCATGGCGCCATCCAACACTACGCGGTTCTTAACCGTGCGCCCTTTTTTGGTCTTGTGTTTCACTTCCAAAAAAGCCTGGTTGGTGCTGGCATATTCGCGAATGCGCACCTTGTACTGGTCTGCGCGCTCATTGATATGCAGGTTGAACAGGTCGAACCCGGCGGTGTCAAAGTAAAGCGTGTGATACTTCTGCATGCGCTGACCCTGGATGTTCAGCATGCGGTAATCCCCCCTTAATTCCGGCAGAAAGGCTACGAGCTGGCTGACGGTCATCCCAAACTTGGTATCGACCCGGTCGAGCAGTGCCACGGAGTCCATTTCATTCAGGTTGATGCTCTTGAAGTTGGCTGCCATGAAAGCCAACTGCACCTGGTTTGGTGAAACCTGCTGGAGGATCGGAAAGCTGAGGGTTTCGTCTTCCAGGGTTGAGAGCCTGGTCGGGAGTGTTTGGTTGGATGGGTTGCGCATAATTTTCTCCTTGCTAACTTGCCTCTATGATACCGATGAGAGGGTGGAAGTTGGTTTATTTTCTGTATAGGTATTCACTGGACGCGGGTAAAAAAGGCAGGCTGAATCGTTCTGAGACAGCCTGCCCGGGCTTGTTTCACCAGCGACGTGGTTATTTTCTTCTACCCCCGGAGCCGCCGAAGCCCGTGGAATTTCCAACCGCGGTGACAACGGAAGAGAGGGTCAGGCTGGTGTACTCACTCGCCTGCGAAGTGGATCCACCCGTATACACACCGTCTTTTTCAGTCCCAGATGAAACGCCCCCCAGTAAAGCGCTATAACTGGCACCGGTTTGCAGGTTTGGGCTGGATACCAGGATGGACTGGTAACTTTTAGCGGGAGCATAGGTGAGAACTGCTTCACCGGTGCCAGACTGTAGAGTAAACAGGCTCCCGCCCGATAAGGCCGAATTGAAAACGAACAGGATGGCAGACTGGGTAGAAGATTGGCTGGGGGCTTGCGCCATGCCAGCGCTGCCGGATGCCACCAGCACACCACCGGTGATGTTAAAGGTGCCCAGGTAATCCAGCGGACCGTTCATATTTTCAGTGGGTCCATCTACCAACAGGGTGCCGCCAGACATTTCTGCTGATCCGTTGACATCCACCCCATCTCCGCCGGCATTGACGTAGATGTAACCACCACTGACGCGCAGCCAGTAATCGCCTGTTTTGGTAAATTGCTGGTCAAATCTGCCGCCTGGAGCAGACATACCACCGCCGGGATTCATACCGCCCTGTTGAAAGCCGGAGCTATCCGCACCGGCAGCGACGTTAATGCCGTCATCACTGGAAGTAATGTGAATCTCGCCGCCATTAATGGTGATCAGCCCACTTTCCAACCCTTCGTAGGAGGTGGAAATGTCAATCTCACCGCCAAGGATGGTCAGTGTGGTATCGGCATGCATGCCGTCATCTCCGCTGGCGATGGTGAAACTGCCCCCGTTGATGGTTATGCTGCCATTGGAATGAACAGCATCATCCGCGGTGTCGAGCGTGAAAGTGCCGTCCTGTATCAGAACCGAACCCACGCCCTTGATGCCCTTGGCGGAAGTTTCCCCCATAGCCCAATTGGCGCTGCCGGAGTCTGTTTGAATCTTATATTCGCCGGAAACGATCTCAACCTGACCCTCCGCGCAGATCCCATCCCCGTTAGAACTGACGGTGACTGTGCTGGAAGTGACCAGGACAGCGCCCGGTGCTTCCACAACGTCATTATCGGATTTTAGACCATCCCCGCCGGAGGTGACGTTGAGGACGGCGTTTTCAAGCACCAGGTAATCCTTGCCGCGAATGCCGTCATCCACTGCGGTGACGCTGAGGATGGCGTTCTTGATGATCAAGCCGTCCTTGCTGGAGATGGCATCGTTGTAGTTTCCGCTGACCGTCAGGGACCCACCCCCGTAGATGGTAAGGTTGGCTTTGCTGAACAAAGCCGCGTTGGGCTCGTCCACATCCATGGGGGCGTAGGTGTAGGTTTGGGCATCGCTCAGCACGTTTTGGGTGCCATCGGCGAGAATGAGAACGACCTTGCCGGCTTTTTCAATGTTTATGGTGGCGCTGCTGGAATTGGAGATGCTCACTCCATCCAGGATCAGGCGCACCGTCTCCTCGCTTTCGGTATTGACGAGGATCTGACCGTTGTCCAGGCTGCCGCTCAAGCGGTAGGTACCGGGTGAGGTAATCACGGCGGTGCTGCCGTTCACATCCACGCCGGCTCCGCTGGTACTGATGGATGTCCCGTTCAGGCTGATGGCAACTTCAATGGCTGCATCCCAGGTGTAATCATCCTCCTCCTCGTGCGTTTTGATGGCGGTTGGCTCCGCTGCGGTGGCCGCAGCACTGGTTTCCGCCGTGCCTTGCGAAGCAGAGGATTGGCTTTGTGAAGAAGACGACGCCTGGGTGGAAAGAGAAACAGCCGGGGGCTGGCTTGAGCCACTGGTGGTGGTATTGGTCGAACAGGCGCTGGTTGCCAGCAGTGCCAGGGTGATCAGAATGGCGATGATCTTTTTATTCATTATGCTCCATAAATCTTTGGTCTTGCAGTGTTTGCTGGTATTGTAGGGATTATGCGGTTGATAGTGGTATACAACCGGTATATAAGTGGCCAGGTCAAAGTCATTTGAAAAATGTGGGAATTTACACAAAAGGCACTTGAGTTTTGTGTTTGTATGCACGAAAGTCGTATGACTATTGTGTTTCAAGTGTTATAATGGATACAAGTAGAAAGAAGGTGAAGAATGTATCGGAACGCCCTGGCAGATTTGGATAAATGGAAATCATCAGCAGGCAGAAAGCCTTTGATCCTCAGGGGTGCCCGCCAAGTGGGAAAAACCTGGCTGATGAAAGAGTTTGGCGAAAAGAATTATCCAAAAGTGGCCTATATCAATTTTGAGGGCAATGAACGGATGCGCAACTTGTTTCAGAATGATTTTAACCTGCAGCGCATTCTGACCGGTCTTCAGATTGAAGCAGGCGCGACGATTGATGCCGAAACCTTGATCATATTTGATGAAATTCAAGAAGTTCCCAATGCACTAACTTCATTGAAGTATTTCCAAGAAAATACTTCCCAATATCAGATCCTGGCAGCAGGCAGCATGCTGGGTGTGGCGCTTAACGATGGTGTTTCCTTCCCGGTCGGGAAAGTAGATTTCCTAGATCTGCATCCCCTCAGTTTTATTGAATTTTTAAAGGCTGCCGGAAATGATGCACTGGTGGGTCTGCTGGATAATAATGACATTTCGTTAATCACAAGCTTTAAGACAACGTTTATTGACTTGTTGAAGAAGTATTATTTTGTAGGCGGCATGCCTGAAGCAGTCATTACCTTTACTGAATCTGGAGATTTCAAGCGTGTTAGGGCTGTCCAGCACAGGTTGCTTCAGGCGTATGAGCAGGATTTTTCCAAGCATGCTCCCAGTGAAGTTGTGCCCAGAATCCGTCAAGTCTGGAATTCACTTCCCGCTCAGCTTTCCAGGGAAAATCGAAAATTTGTTTATGGAGTGATAAAACAAGGTGCCAGGGCCAGAGAATATGAAATGGCTTTACAGTGGCTTTTGGATAGTGGCTTGATTCATAAAACTTACCGGGTAAGCAAACCTGAAATTCCTCTGAAGGCTTATCGGGATCCGAACGCGTTTAAATTGTTTATAGTTGACGTGGGTCTGTTGGGCGCATTGAGCGAACTGGACGAGGTCTCACTATTGGAGGGGAGCAAGGTCTTTACCCAGTTTAAAGGCGCCCTGACTGAGCAGTTTGTTCATCAGCAGATAGTGATTGAGTCCATTGAACCCTGTTACTGGTCGGCGGATAAAGGGACTGCTGAGGTGGATTTCGTCGTCCAAAGGGGTGGGAAGGTTTACCCGATTGAAGTGAAAGCCGCCGAAAACTTGCAAGCCAAGAGCCTGAAGAATTATTTTCAGCAATTCAAGCCACAAAAATCCGTGCGAACATCCATGTCAGATTACCGCGACGAGGGGTGGTTGCTAAACCTGCCCTTGTATATGATCAACCAATTGGGATCCTATTTGCAGTAAGGTGCATCCTCATCAGCAGGACTGCACGGCGCGTTTACCGCCGGAACGCACTTCACTGATCCACCTCGGCCTGACCCAAGCGTGGATTATTCTGGCGCGCACAAATACAGAGCGCACCCTATAAAAAAATCTGAAAAGGTATGCGTAGATGCACCGCATCCGATAATACTATCAGCTTTGCAGACTATAGCGCGCACCTCACAGATACGACGCGTTGATCGAAAGCAGCCGGGGCGCGCAGGAGGCTTCTGTTGCCTCGCGTAAACCGTGGCATTCATGATACACTTTTCCGGCTGATGAACCCGAAAACTTTGCTCCTGTTGGAATATCCGAAAATTCTGACGCGGCTCAAGACCTATGCTGGTTTTAGCGCTTCCGAGGCGCTGGCGGGCGCCCTGCGGCCGACCAGTAACTTCGAAAAAGCCCTTATCCAGCAGCAGCTTACCCGCGAAGCGCGCCTGCTGCTTTCCCTGAATGATAGCCTCACCTTCCAAGGGGCAACTGATCTGCGCCCCCTGGCTGACCTGGCACTGCATGGCGTCACCC
>JBAQMM010000120.1:0-6157 GCA_049302815.1 Anaerolineaceae bacterium
CCACGCGGATGCCATCCACGCCCTGGTCGATCCAGAACTGGATCGCGCGCAGTATGGCGCGCTGCACCTCGGGATTGTCGTAGTTTAGGTCGGGCTGGTGGGAAAAGAAGCGGTGCCAAAAGTACTGCTTGCGCAAGGGGTCGTAGGTCCAGTTGGATTTTTCGCTGTCCAAAAAGATGATGCGGGCTTCCTGGTAGCGCTGGTCGGTGTCACTCCAAACGTAGTAGTCCTTGTATTTTTCATGCACGGGGTGGTTGGGGTCGCGGGAAGCCTGGAACCAGGGGTGCTGGTCGGAAGTGTGGTTGGGCACCAGTTCCACCAGAATCTTGAGGGAGCGCCGGTGTGCCTGGGCGACCAGTTCGCGGAAGTCCGCCATATCGCCGTACATGGGGTGGATGCCGCAGTAATCGCTGACGTCATAGCCATCGTCGCGTAGGGGGGAGGGGGCAATGGGCAGCAGCCAGACCGTGTCCACCCCCAGGTGCTGCAGGTAATCCAATTTTTCAGTGACGCCTTTCAGGTCGCCCCAGCCATCGCCGTTGCTGTCTTTGAAGGCGCGCACGTAGAGTTCGTAGAAAATGTCGTTCTTGTACCAGAGTTGTGAATTTGCCATCTCTGATCCTTTCACCCTGAGCGGGGGAGTACAACCATCGCTCATGTCTGCCAGATGTTCACAAAAGGCTGCCAAAAAAGCCAGACCCCACGCCTTACAGTGTTGAGGTCCGGCTTTTTCGGAATCTCATTAATATTGGAAAAGTAAAGGTGCTAACCTTTGACAGAACCTGCCATCATGCCGCGCACGAAGTATTTCTGCAGTGCGAGGAATACAATCAGTGGCAGGATCATGCTGACGAAGGCGGCTGAGGTCATCAGGTGCCAGTCCTGTCCTTTTTCTCCTACCAGTTGTGCCACCGCCATGGTAACCGTCTGGTTCTTGTCGCCCAGAAAAACCATGGAAACCAGGTAGTCGTTCCAAACCCAGAGGAACTGGAAAATCGCGAAGGACGCCAAGGCTGGGACGGAAAGAGGCAGGATTAACTTCGTGAAGATGGTGAAATTAGAAGCGCCGTCAATATAAGCTGATTCCAACAGCTCGCGGGGAATGGTGCTGATGTAGTTGAACAGCAGGTAAGTAGCCAACGGCAACCCAAAACCGGTATGCGCCAACCATATGCCCAGGAAGGTGCCGTTCAGCCCCATATTCACGTAGTCTTGCAGGATGGGTACCAGAGCGAGCTGCAATGGCACAACTAGCAGACCCACAATGATCGTGAAGATAATATTACGACCGGGGAAGTCCAACCAGGCAAACCCAAAGGCGGCAAAAGCCGCTATCAGGATTGGTATGATGGTGCTTGGGATGGAGACCGCCAGGGAGTTCAGGAAGGCGCCCGACAGGTTGTTGCCCGTGCGGGTGATTGTGTTGCCCTGCGCGTCTTTATACGTGATTGTTTTGCCACCCAAAACATCATTGTAGTTTTTAAGGGTCAGGTTGGTTGTAAACCCTACCCATTCATTTTCATAAATGACTAGGGTGCGGGTACGCTTGTTGCCGTACCATTGGACAATCCGTCCATCATCCAGGGTTACACCCTGCTGCCATTCCTGAAAGGTAGCAGTCTCACCCTCAAACGTGATCGGGCCATCCACATCAACGGACTCAGGCAGCACTTCACGGGATACTTCGACATTTTCTTTGTGCGGGAAAACTTTCCACCAGCCGCTCTGAAAGATATCTTCACTCGGGCGGAAGGAAGTGATCAGAATACCGACGATCGGAACCATCCAGATGATACAAATCACGATCAGGATGAAATTGATCCAGAAACTTGAGGATTTCTTATGGGATTGCTGACTCTTAGCCATTAGAACCCCCTTCTCGACTGATTGAACTGGCGTACATTATTGATGATGATGGGGCTCACCAGCATCAGCAAGACGATGGCAATGGCAGAGGCGCGCCCGGCATCATTGTAGGAGAAGCTCTGAAGGTAGAACTCGTTAGCAATCACATTAGTGCCGTTATTGCCGCCGGTCATCACCCGCACGATATCAAAAGTTTTCAGGCTGAAGATTACAATAGTGGTTGTGACTGTCAGCAAGGTGCCTTGGATATAAGGTATTATGATACTGAAGAAAGCTTTGATTTCAGAGGCTCCGTCCATACGGGCAGCTTCCAGCAGCTCGGCCGGCACGCCTTTGATGGCGGAAGACAGGATTACCATTGCATAACCAGTCTGCAGCCAGATCATGATAACGATCAGAAAGTAAGTATTCCACGGTGGAAGGTTAAGCCATGGTTGTGGCGTTCCTCCAAGGCTGGTCACAATGGCGTTCAGCAAGCCAATTTCCTGGATTCCAACGCCGACGCCCTTATAAGTATATATAAATTTCCAGATCACGCCGGCACCGACGAAAGATATCGCCATGGGGATGAAGATGATCGTTTTATAGATCACTTCAACTTTGGTGCGGTCTGCCAGTGTGGCAATCAGCAGCCCAAGGCCCACACTGAAGGCAGTTCCAAAAATCAACCAAAGCAGATTGTTTCGGAAGGTTTCTAACATGCGGGGATCGGTGAAGGCATACTTGTAATTTGCCAGACCGACCCATTCAGTTCCCAGGTTATTTTTGAAACTGGCAATGAGGGTGCGCACTACCGGGATTGCCAGGTACCAGGCCATGATTGCGACTGCCGGACCGATAAAAACAAAAGGCTGCAGTTTTTTTGATATCTCCGCAGGCAGTTTCATGACCAGCCAGTTGGTGACCACATACAACAAAGCTACTCCGCCGACGCCCCACACAATGGCGACAATTACCTGAACAATTTGGGGAGTATTGGCGCGCTGTAAAAACAAGTAACCCTGCCATAAGACTACAAAAGTAACGACAGGTACGAGGATCGAAACGAAAATCTGCCCCAGGGTGGTGCCAAACCACGCCAGGATTTTGCCAATGATACCCCCTCTTTTTGGTGAGGAATTCTTAGCCTGGGCAACACTCATTTATACACCTCCTTGGCTGTATCGTATAAGGGGTCGGAGAGCAGGTCGAAATCAGCCTGCCTGCTCTCCTGTTTTAGGTTATTTCAACCTGGCATTGTCAAAGTTTACTTAGGCCAGGATGCGTCAATCTGCTGTAGGGCATCCTGGCGGGTGATCGAACCACTGACGTAGTCGGTCATGTACTTCCAGAAGGTACCAGCGCCAACAGCACCGGGCATCATATCGGAACCGTCAAAGCGGAAGGTGGTGGCATTGCGGATGGTCTCAGCCACGCCGCGGGTCACGGGGTCAACATACCAATCGAGGGAGGCATCATTGTGGGTCAGGATGGCGCCGCCGCTCTCAACCCAAACCTTTAGGGATTCGCCGGTTGAGAAATATTGAATGGCTGCACGTACTTCGGGTCGATCGTGGAAGACGGCATAGATGTCGCCAGCGCCGAGCACGGGACTGCCATATTCTTCCTTGATACCAGGCAGGTAGAAGAAACTGTAATCCACACCAGCCACGGCTTCTTCAGGGAAGAAAGTGGTCACAAAGTTACCCTGGCGGTTGAACCAGCACTTGGGCGGATCTTCGAACATAGGTTTGGGGGCATCACCGAAAGCGATGGTTGTGATGGCAGCGCGGCCGCCATAGACATAGGCATCATTGAACCAGATGGCTTCAATGTAATCGAGGGCTTCGTTGACTTCAGGGGAATCAAACTTCAATTCGCCGGCCACCCACTTGTCATAATTCTCTGGGGAGGTAACACGCAGCATCACGTCTTCGATCCAGTCGGTCATGGTCCAGCCAGTGCCAGCGCCGGCTTCGATACCAATGCACCAAGGGGTATCCCCATCGGCAGCGATCTGCTCGGTCAGAGCCATCATTTCATCCCAGGTGGTGGGAACGGTGTAACCAGCAGCGTCAAAAGCCTTCTTGGGATAGAAGACAAAAGACTTGCCATTGGCACGGGCCCAAATACCAGCGGTGATGATGCCATTGGGTCCTTCCATCTTGGAAAGATCCTGCCATGCCTGGCTGTAGTTTGTCTTAATCCAGTCAGGATTGATCAGGGTGTCCATATCAATGGCATAGCCTTTTTCCACGGCATACTTTAACAGACCGGGCTGTGGGTAGTCCACAATGTCGGGGGCATCGCCACCATCCAGGCGGATGTTAATGTTGGCTTCAAACTCTTTGGAGCCTTCATATTGAATATCGATGCCGGTCTTCTCTTCAAAGCTCTTGATGGAATCATTGAAGACAACCTCATCCTGGTCGGTGAAAGGACCTGCCATGCTTACGACAGTGCCTTTATACAGACCGGCATAGGCATTGGCTAGTTCCTGACCCTGGGGCAGGGCAGCGACGGTCTCTTCAGCGGGTGCCTCAGTGGTTGGCGTTTCAGTTGCGGCTGTGCCGCAGGCGCTGAGCGCCATGGATGCGACAAGCAAAATAGCGATGCTTGCCCAAATAAAGTGTTTTTTCGATCTCATAGTTTCTCCTTTTAGAATAGTGTGATACTACCAATTTGGGACGATATTCTCTTCAATGCTCTTTCTATAGGCTCCTTCCTATTTCTCGCGTTGAGCCGCGAGGAATTAATTGGGTAGGTAAGATGATTGAACGGTTTTCGGGGGTTTCACCTTTCATTAACCGCATGAGAAGGTTACAGCTCTGTTGGGCGATCTCGACTGCCGGAACATGAACTGACGTCAAAGGTGGTGTAAAAAAGACAGACTCAGGGATATCATCGAAGCCGACCACCGAAATATCCTCCGGGATGGACAGGCCAGCTTCATGGATGGCAGCTACCGCGCCCAGGGCAACGTTGTCGCTGGCGACGAAGACAGCCGTGAAATCTGCCTTGCTCTCAAGCAGCGACTGCATCTGGGTGTATCCGCTGACGGCGTCAAAGTCCGCCTGCCGGATCAAGGTTTTATCCGTGTCCAGCCCTGCGTCAACCAATGCCTGCCGGTACCCCAGCAGCCTCTGGGAGGCTGAGCTATAAGCCGAGTGCGCGTTGGTGATGCAGGCGATGTGCGTGTGCCCAAGTTCGATCAGGTGGTTGACCGCCATGTGGGCGGAGGCAGTGTTATCAATGTCCACCGAGCACAGGTTCAAGCCGGGAATTTCCCCCATTAGAACGGAAGGGATGTCCAACTGTTCCAGGGCATTCAGCCCAACGTCATCAAAGCGCGGGGTGAGTAGGATCATGCCGTCAATATGCCGCGCTTTGGTAAGCTCCATGTAGGTTTTCAGCTGCTGACCCGGCTCCACCCACTCGATCAGCAGACCCAGGTGCTGCTGTTTGACCACATCCAGCATGCCGCCGATGATCTGGGGCAGGAATGAGTCCGAGACAATATAGCGCGGACTGCGGGTCATGATCAAGCCAATGGCTTTGGCTCGGTTGGAAGCTAACGCCCGGGCGGAAGCGTTGGGGTAGTAGCCCAGCTGCCGGGCGGCGTCTTTGACTTTCTGGCGGGTTTCTGGTCGGATCACAAACTGTTTTTCGTCATCAAACACAAAGGACACCGTGGTGCGTGACACCCCCGCTAAGTCGGCAACATCGTGACTTGTGACCCTTTTCTGCATCAATCCAGCCTCATGTGAACATGCTATTAACACGTGTTAATGCTACGTTATGAGTATAGCACAGACTCGGCGGCTGTCAACAAGATTCCAGAAAATCACGAAATCTTAGTTGATGGGGACACGCTGCGCAGAGCGTGACATGCCACCTGCGCTTCGCACTACCTGACCTACAGGGACGATCCCAAAGATAATGTGGAGATGAAGACCAACGGTCAATATCCACGCTCGGTCCCAATGGGAGGCTACGCACTCTGGAGGTCGGTGCGAACGAAGACACGAAAAATGTCATGGTTATGTAGACTCAAGAGAACAGGAGGAAACAGTTTTGGTGCAATCAAAAAAGATTGCACCCTACGAGGTCGGATGCCGGTGTGGTAAATAGCCTATAGTTGGTGTGCGCCGTTTTTGTGCACACCAACGAGAAGGTTTGTTCGGTAATGGTGCGTCCAAAGTCAGAGCGCACCCTATAACTGACATGTCACGCTCTGCGCAGCGTGCCGATAAGGCTCCGCTGCGCGGAAAAACGGATCACTCGTATTTGAGCGCGTCCACCGGCACAAGCG
>JBAQMM010000121.1:0-1501 GCA_049302815.1 Anaerolineaceae bacterium
GACGTGGAAGGGCGGGACGCGCCTGGCACTCCACCGCCGGTGCTTCGCTAACCCTCAGCCTGCTGATCAGACCCACTCTGCCAGAATCAGTTCACATTCCCCGTTTCACTGCCCTGGGTGGGTTGGCTCTGGTGCAAACCCTGGCAGGGGATTACCGCCTGGAGTCCCGGCTTAAATGGCCCAACGACGTCTTAATCGGGGGAAGGAAGTTCTGCGGCATCCTGGCAGAGACTGTCTGGCAGGGTTCCACTCCCTTGGCGGTAATTTTGGGGATGGGCGTCAACTTGGGCAGGCAGGCTGTGCCTGATCCCGGTGGGCTTCTCTATCCCGCCACTAGCCTGGAAGAGGCGTTGGGTCAGCCCCCCGACCGCTGGGAAGTGCTCATGCGGTTACTGACGCGCATCGAAAAACTGCGGGAGGTACTATGTGAGGAGGACTTTATTGACTGCTGGAATGACCACCTGGCATTCAAGGGTAAGTGGGTGACCCTGAGAAATGATCAAGGCGAAATCGGTCGATTCCGCCTTGTGGAAGTCTGTCGGGATGGAATGATCCTGGTTGAAAAACCTTCAGGCGACCTGGTGAAACTTCACTCCGCCGAAATTTCTGCCTGATCCAGGGATGGCGTATCCGCGGCGGAGACCTGTTCAGCCGGGATTCGCGCAACGGCTGCCATCGTATCTTTGTCATCCAATTCCATCACCTTAACGCCCTGGGTGGCACGTCCCTGGATGGAAATGGACTCAACCTTGGTACGCAGCACGATGCCGCCACTTGAGATGAGGGTGACCTCATCCCCTTCCTGCACCACCCGCGCCTGAGAAACCGCTCCGATTTGATCGCGGACAGTCTGGTTGATGGTGGTCACACCCAAAGTGCCGCGGGTTTTGGGGATGTACTCTTTCAGTTGAGTGCGCTTGCCATAACCTTTTTCGGTCAGCACCAGCAGGTAGCCATTGGGTTCCACCACTTCCATGGAAGCCAAGGCGTCATCGTTGCGCATGTGGATACCTGTGACACCCATGGTGGTACGGCCGGTGGGGCGGATCTGCTTTTCTGAAAAGCGCAGTGCCTTTCCCTGGCGGGTGACCAGGATCACATCGTCCTTGCCGCTGGTCATGCACACCCAACCGAGTTCGTCGCCTTTATCCAACTTGATTGCGATCAGTCCCGAGGGACGCACGCTTTCAAATTCCTCCAGGGCTATCCGCTTGATGCGGCCGCGGCGGGTCGCCATGGTGCAATATTCAGCCTTGGTAAAATCGGGTACTGAGAGCAGTGCGGTAATGCTTTCATCCGGCTCCAGATTGATGATGTTGACCAGGGGAATACCCCGACCCTGCCGGCTTTCTTCGGGCATTTCGAATACCCGCTCTGAGTAGACTTTGCCTTTATTGGTGAAGAACAACAGGGTTCCCAGGGTATTGCAGCGCAGGAAGAATACCACCTCGTCTTCGCCTCGCATAGTCTGACCCATCACTCCGCGCCCGCCCCGCCCCTG
>JBAQMM010000122.1:0-84152 GCA_049302815.1 Anaerolineaceae bacterium
GGCCTCGATGCTGGAGAGCAAGACTTCAGTGTGGAAGGGTGACTTTAGTCGACCCTCAAACCCATCGCCTTTAGGCGATAGTAGTTTAGATTCCGCTGATTATCTCTCACCCTGCGCACATGCGGATAATAGTCGTTGTGTCAATCTCATGTCAGTGATCTTGGGTAAAAAGAGTATGCGCGCTATCCAGACTTTCATTCTGCGGCTCTTGGTGGACACTGGTTATCCCGATGCGGTTCGCGGTTCACTGCAGGCCATCAGTGGAGAAGAATCGCTATATACATTTCGTAATGAAGCTGAGCTGTCGACTCTGGTAAAACGTTTGATCGCGGAACGATTCAAGGCTAATCCAAAGGAGAATTAAACATGAAAAATTTTGCACTTCTGGCGATTTTGGTCACTTTGATATATCCATTGAATGCGGAAAACATTACTCCGCTGACCGAACTGCGTGTCTGTGCCAGTGGCTGCCCTTACACCACCGTGCAGGCTGCCATTGACGCAGCCGAGCCTGATGATGTCCTCCAGATTGCTACGGGCACCTATACGGGGCTTAACGATCTGGGTGGTCTGCGTCAGATCGCCTATATCACCAAAAGCCTGACATTGATTGGCGGGTACAATCCTGATTTCAGCATTTGGGACCCGACACTCTACCCCACCACGCTGGATGCCGGGTCTGGCGGGCGGGTTATTTACGCCAGCGGGACGATTGATTTGACCCTGGAAGGGCTGCGCCTGACGGATGGAAATGCTACCGGACTGGGCGGTGAGCAATATTATGATGACGACGCTGGCGGCGCAGTCTATCTAAGTGGTGGTGAACTGACGATGACGAACTGCATCGTAGAGAATAGCATTGCCAGCGATAGCGCTCGCTCCGGACATTACGCTGCAGCAGGTGGCGGGTTATATATTGCGTCCAGCCAACAGGTTACCTTGACTGGCAACACCTTCCAGAATAACATTGCCGCCACGGTAGCGGGCGATTATATGGGCTTGGGTGGGGGAATAGCCGTCTACAATTCAAATGCGGTGCTTGAAGGAAATACAATCACTGGCAACATCGGTTCAACACTCTCCGCTGGGAATGGAGGTGGGCTTTACCTGATTGAGGGCACTACCGAACTGAATGATAATACCATCTCATTCAATACCGCCAGCGAGTCAACTGCTCAATTCTATTCTGCCGGCGAAGGGGGCGGGATATATGCCGTTGGTGACCTCACTATGACTGGCAATACCATTTCAGACAATGAGGCTGGTTATGAATTTGGCAATGGTGGAGGAATATACCTGATTGGTGGATATATTGTTACTTTGACTGATAATCTAGTGCTGCGGAATCGCTGTAATGAGGTGATGAGCGAATGGAAAAGAGGGGACGGCGGGGGTCTTTATATTCTCCTGGCTGATGCTACACTGACAGATAATCTAATCCAGGATAACGTTGCTGGCGAGAGGGGCGGCGGATTATATCTGGATGAAAGTTCATCCATACTGACTGGTAATACCATTCAGGATAATTCTGCCAGTGAGATGAGCGCGGGCAGCGGCGGTGGGCTATACCTGGTGGATAGCCCGGCAACTCTGACGAATAACCTTATCAGCGGTAATATCGCCACTAATGCAAGAAGCACTGCAGGAGCTGGCGCTGGGGGTGGGCTGTATCTGGTAAACAGCGCTGCAACGTTGACTGGCAACCGCATTGAGAATAACCGCGCCAGTATTGCCTGGGAATATGGCGGCGGACGCGGCGGCGGGGTTTACCTTGAAGGAAGTCCCGCTGAGTTGATCCAAAACCAGATCACAGGCAATATTGCCTGCATGGCACATAATGACACCGGTTTTGGTGGTGGGTTGTATGTGCAGAACAGCGAAGCCAGCCTGACCCGCAACTTAATCTACGATAACACAGCCGGTCTGATGGATAACGGGTATGGGGGAGGGGCGTACATTGAAGGATATTATGGATCAGCCCCGATACTGGATGGTAATACCATCGTCCACAACATGGCTAGTTTCCATTCATTAGAAGTAGATGGCTATGGGGGTGGAGTGGCAGTGTATCGGCGCCAGGACGCAAGCTTCATTTTGCATAATAACGTGATCGCCGATAACGATGCGGATGATGATGGCGGTGGTCTGTGGGTGGGTGGTTTATCAGAAACCCAGCCTGTGGGTGGGCTCCTCTATCACAATACGATTGCCAACAATCGTGGCGGCGGGGCAGCAGTTTCAGTTAGATTCGCCACGTCCCTTGAGATGACCGACAATATCATCTCCGGGCATAGCCTGGGTGTCTACGCTGTGGCTGACAGTGCCATCACGATGAACGCAACGCTGTGGTACGAAAATACCCTCAATACCGGCGGAGAAGGCAGCATCACTCACACCGATGACTACATCGGCGATCCACTTTATGCTGATCCGATGACTTGGAATTATCACCTTACTCCGGGCTCTGCCGCCCTGGATACCGCAGTAGATGCTGGCGTTTTGCTTGACATGGACGCTCAGCCGCGCCCCAATCCCGATACCAACCTGCCGGATCTGGGAGCTGACGAATTTTATTGTACGCCCCCCGCCAGTGTGACCATTGATGGACCGGCGACCGCCCCAGTGGGTTTTCCGATATCCCTCACAGCACATGCAGAGCCAGGGGATACCCTGCTGCCCTTGACCTACACTTGGGAAGCCATTGGACAGGAGCCTGTCATTCATCAGGGAGGGCTGGACGATGCCGTATCATTCACCTGGCAAGAAATTGGCGAAAAGGAAGTGACGGTAACGGTGGCAAACGCCTGTGGAGCACCGGCGACAGACACATACACAATTCTAATTGAATCTATTGTCCTGAATACAATCTATCTGCCATTGATTTTGCGCTGACATGTACGATTAGAAAACCCAGTCTGCCGGAGTGTGAGGGCGCCCCGGCAGACCTGCGCACAAGGAGCGACACAGCCTTGAAGCCGGAACTGGCGAATAATCAAAAACTTTCCTTTTATGAGAGCAGATTTGAAAAGGAGTTAATGGCATGAAAACACGTCTGTTTGGAGTTTTGCTTATCCTCGCTTTGGCACTGGTGCCTCATACTGTTCAGGCTCAAGCTAAAGCTGTCGAACTAAAAGAAGCTCTGGTAGAAGAAAACCTTTAATTCTAATTTTCCAAAGTGGCTGATAGTGAAGGGAAGGTTTTAGATGAAACAAAATATCTGCTTAAAGTCCACCCTGCGTCAGCCCGTGTGCGCATTTTTTTATTGTTGCTGATCGGAACAATTTCTTTTGCATTCATTTCCGTGCAGTTGAATACCTGGTGATCCAACGCGAAACCGACCGTCTTGGCGGCTACTACCGTGCCATTGGCACTTTAATTCCTGTAGATCAAACAATTTATTCAATGGAGGCGAACAATGCAGCCGCTTTGGTCAGACAAAGCCCTTATGTAGCATTTGAAAACATAGGGAGAAGTACTTCCGGAGTACTGGAAGGCATCTACAATGCGGATGTGGATGGCGGCTTTAGTGACTATACAGGCCAACAAGTTACCCTAACACCGGGTGCAGATAACAGCGATGTCTTTTTCTATGGTGAACTGCCCGATATTTCGAGCGAAAAAGCGGGGGAATCCTATAACACAGTGCGAGCGGAACTAACATTTTCTGCCGATAAGATTGTAACCGGATATCCAGAGTATGCAGAGAAGAATCAATCCGTTATTGTGGTGTATTTAGGAGACTCAGCTATTATTGAGGCGCTGGAGGTAGGGCAGCGTTACTTCTTACGGGTCTGGTACGATTTTGGCGGACCTAATGGGCCTAATTGGGAAACCGCCCGCCAAAACATGAGTCTTAAATCACTCACAGAAAGTGGATCCTGGTTTATTGAGGTTGCTGCTAATGAAGAATTAGACTTTAGTGATCCTGCATACGCAGAACTAAAAAAAGAAATTGAGACAGTACGCGAAAACCAACACTCCATGTTTGTTATCACGACTGCCGACTTGTCAGCAGAGCCTTTAACGCAGGAGTCAATCAGATGGTATTATCTGACTGATGGCCGCTGGATCAATCATGAAGATGACCTGAATGCCAATCGCGTTTGCGTCGTTCATGCTGAATTTGCAGAAATGCGCGGGCTTTCTGTCGGGGACAAGAACACACTAAATTTCAGAAGACTGAATAATTTTCCCGCTTACATTACTGATGGTGATGACAAGGAAAACTGGCAAAGCTTCCCGACCTACGAAGATACTTTTGAGATTGTAGGCCTGATCAGCCAGGCAAAGTTCCAGGCTACTTTTGAGTTCAATTATATGTATATTCCAGTTTCTACCATACCCCCGGAGAGCCTATACTCCATACAAGCCTAAATGATGAATTTATGTATAATACTGCTGTGAATTCAGAAGGAAAAACATTGAATTTGACCGAACACCTGGAAGAGTTGCGGGCGGTACTGCTAAAAGCTTTGGCCGGCTTGGGCGTTGGCGTTGCTATCAGCCTTTTTTTTACAAAGCGGGTCATCGATTTCTTGGCAAAACCAGTTGGAGGCATCCAGAATCTTCAGGCAATTGAGGTTACTGAAACGATTTCAGTGTATATGCGCGTGGCACTGCTCTGTGGGGTCATAATAGCCTTACCCTGGATCTTTTATCAACTGCTCCAATTCATCGGGCAAGGTCTAAAACCTCAGGAAAAAAAGAATCTTTACATTACGATTCCTTTTGCTGTGATCCTTTTTGTCGGTGGAGCTGTTTTTGCATACTATGTGATGCTGCCATCTTCCATGAAGTTCTTTACAGAATTTATGGATGTTGAAACTGCATTGCGGATCAAATCTTATTTCAGTTTCCTGACCAACATGATTTTTTGGATCGGCTGCAGTTTTGAACTGCCGTTGATTGTATTCCTTCTGGCCCGCCTTGGCATAGTCAATGCAAAGATGCTGACCAAAGGCTGGCGCATTGCTGTCGTTGTGATTACCGTGCTGGCGGCGGTTATCACGCCAACTGCTGACCCAGTCAATATGGCGATTTTCATGGTGCCGCTTTTTGGATTATATTTATTAAGTATCGGTTTGGCTGCGATTGCGCAGAAAAAGAAAAAAATCGAAGAAGCTAAAGAGGAGAATTAACATGCTTGGTTCTGTAGGATTGCCAGAAGTCATACTTATTGCAGTCGTTGTGATCCTGATTTTTGGAGTAGGGCGCATATCCAAGATTGGAGGTGAACTGGGTTCAGGCATCAGGGCATTTAAAGAGGGCATGTCCGGTGAGAAAGATGAGCCCAAAAATGATGAAAAAGTGCACGATCAGGATATCCCCAAACCGAATTAATTCGGTCTGTAGAACTGGTCAAGTTCAATGGAATTCTTGAATATCGGTGGGTCCGAAATCCTGGTCATCCTGGTCGTGGCATTTATTGTGCTTGGACCAGACCGGGTTACCAAGGTGGGTCATGATCTGGGCGCCTGGATGAGGAAACTTAACAAGTCTGAAGCCTTTCGGGATGTTGTGCACACCACCGAAGAGATTCGCAATTATCCACAAAAAATTATGGATGAAGTCATGCTTGATCCAAACATGAACGGGGCAAAACAAATGCACCCGGATGCGTCGCCGATGCATGGCGATGAACCTGAAGCCTCCGCTCCTGAGAAGCAGGATAGCGAAGACCTCCCGTAATTAATTCCCTTGACCTAAAAATTCCCTTACAAGTATTTCGAGATGGCTGCCAACATTTCCGCGTAAGCAGTATTAATATCCATCGGAATGGGAGCTTTCCGCTGCCTGTCAATGCTTTCGAAAATCGCCAATAATTGGGCTGGTGTAAAGTAATGGGCAATGTCTTTGATCAATCCTGGATCTGCTAAGAATTGAGTCAAGCGGGACATGAACATCAACTTTACAGAGGTCGGAAGCTTGGCGGCTTGAATAATTTCTTCAATACGTTCTTGCGTGCTCTTCGATTCCCTGAACAGTTTCACACTCCCGATCTTTATCCGTACGGCCTCTGCGATCGGACAATCCTCAAGACTTATTGTCAGCGTATGGCTGGCGGGATTGTATGTGAACGGGCAAGCTGAGATTTCACGATCCACATGCTTTTCTATTAGGGCGGGTTCAGAAAGACCGACCAAATCGAGCGTCCAAGTGCGATGATCAGGCATTGCCGGGAAACCGCCCTCCGCTGAGTGTATGGTCAGGATCAATTCATCCTGGTTAAATACCTGTGTTATGGTGGTTGTGGCAAATTCACCATCGAGGTACGCCTGGCTCTCGCCATCGTCCTCATAAAGCGTGTAGGAAGAATCCACACCCGTGAAAACCCACAGCCGGAGTGATTTGGGGATGTCAACGCCATTTTTTAGCTGATCATCAGCAAAGGGAATGATCGCGCCTGCCTTTGCGAAGACGGGAATCTCGGCTTTGCTTCCATAAATGGAATACCAGCTGCCGCCTTCATAGTATTCTCCGCTGAAGAAGTCAAACCAGTCACCCTCAGGCAGCCAGACCACCTGCCTGGTAAGCCGGGTATCGCCATTCACTTTTTGCGTGAATGGAGCGGCAACCAACTGTTTGCAAAAAACATATTCCTGTGGGCACAAATAGGCATCTGTTTTTTCTGGCCAGGAATAATACATGGGCAGGATCATCGGTTCGCCGGTTCCGGCGTTCTCCCAGTTGGCTGTGTAAAGCAGGGGGATCAGGCGGTGGCGCAACTGCATGGCATTGCGGACATGTTCGAGCGTGTCCAATCCATAACCCCAGGGACGGCGCTCGATATAGGGATTATTAGTGGAATGCAGCCGTAAAATCGGGCTGAACACGCCATATTGCACCCAGCGTAAATACAACTCAGCTTCTTCAATACCATCACAATGTCCGCCTATGTCGTGGCTCCACCAGCCATAAGCGACGTTGCTTGCCGTTGCAGTGAATTCAGGCTGAAAGGCGAGTGAATCCCAGGAAACTACCGTATCACCGGAAAAACCGATCGGGTAGCGGTGTCCGCCCAGCCCAGGCCAGCGAGAGAAAATAAATGGGCGTTTTTCAGGCGTTCTACCCAGATCGTAATAATGGAGGTGGTTTAGCCAGTAAAGCGGATCCAACCCCTCAGTTTTGGTCTTTGAACCCTGCTGCCAGTCAATCCACCAGAAGTCCACGCCCTGTTCCTCCAGTGGGTGATGAAGAATGTCGAAGTAGGCTTTGGTAAAGTCCTTGGAGGCAATGTCGAAAGGAATGGGTTGTTGAGTGGCAGGGTCCGCCCCCAAAGCTTCAGCCATTTCTGGATATTGCGATTCGTGTGGGTGGACACCCTCAGCTGGGTGCAGGTTGAGGGCAGTTTTTAGCTGGCCGTCATGTAAAAATTGGATGAAGGCTGGCGGGTTTGGAAAAAGCTCCCTGTTCCAGGTGTAGCCGGTCCAACCGGAAGAAGTGTTTCCGGTATGAGTGATGTGCCAATCCATATCCACGATACAAACTGAAAGGGGCACTTGTTTATCCTGGAAGTCCTGCATCAGGGAGGTTAATTCTTCCTGGGTATATGCCCAATAGCGGCTCCACCAATTACCCAATGCCCAACGGGGGATCAGGTTGGATCTCCCAGCCAGGTCCTGGTACTCTCGGATGGCATCCAGGTAAGCATGGCCGTAACCGAAAAAGTACAAATCTCGATACTGGTCATTGGACTCCCTGGGTTCAAGCCAGCCATCTGGGGTAAATACCAAGGATTTGCTGTCATCGACCAGGCTCCAACCACATTGCGAGACCAACCCTTGCCCGAGAGCGATTTTCCCATTGGCACGGTCAAGTGTCCTGGCAGTCCCACCCAGATTGGAGTAGTCCGGGTCCCCATAATTCCAGGTGGTACCGGTCGTTTTTACCTGGATTTGCAGGTAGCGGTAGTTAAACTCCTCCCCAATGCGGTACCTGAGCAGCAAGTCGGAGGTTTCGATTGTCAGGGTCCCATTTTCTTCCCGCACCGTAAAAGGAGGAACTTCCTGGTTGCGATACCAGAATACCTGGCTGGGACGGTCATCAAATGTCTGGTCCGGTGAGTACTCGATCCTGATAAGGCGGCTTTTGAGTACAGTAAATCGGGCGTTTCCGGAATACACCATGGTGTTTGGATTAGCGATGGGGTCGAAACTTGGTTTTGAAATGGCAGTCATAGAACCTCGCTTCATCTTAATGAAGGTTATTGAACTTTCGCTTTATTTTAATGGATAACCTCAGGAAAAACAGCAATAGGATTTATCAGGGCAGAGTAAAATTGGAGAACAAAATAATTGAAAGGGAGAAGGAAAGGCATGGCAGAAGAGACCATTGAAGCAGTTGAATCCGAAGAAAGAATTCAAAAGGGAAAATGGAAGACGCTCCTGGCGCTTTCATTGGGCTATTTTGTAGACCAGGGTGAAGGCCAGGCCATGTCCATCTTCAGCCCGGTGTTAAAACAAATCTGGGGTTTATCCGTTTCAAACTTATCCTGGATTACATTCATTAGAAGTTTGCTGCAATCATTGAGTTCCCCATTTTGGGGTTATCTGTCCGATAAGTATTCCCGAAAAAAGGTCATCTTTTGGGGTACCGGCTTCTGGGGAATCTGGACCATCCTGGTTGGCTTGACCCAGAATTACAGTCAATTGCTGGTTGTTCGGGTGATTTCAGGTATTGGACTGGGCTGCCTGATGCCGGCAACTTTTTCAATCATGGCTGACATCTTTCCTCCCAAAATGCGCGGCAGGATGTTGGGCATTTTGGAAGCCATTGGTGTACTCGGCATTGTCATTTTTACCGTGGGTCTGGGCAGGCTGGCAACACCAGAAACTTGGCGTTATGGTTTCATCATCCTCGGTGTGGCGAGCATAATTTCCGGGATAGTCATTTATTTGGTGGTGAAGGAACCCATCCGCGGGGCGGCGGAACCTGAGATGAAAGGTAAGCTCACCCTGGAGGACTCACAGCGCTATACCGCCCAGTTGGATGGCATCAAAAAAGTCCTTGCCATCCCGACCATTCGCGTAGCCATATTACAAGGGCTGGCAGGTTCTATGCCTTGGGTGATCATGGGGGCTTTTCTGATTCTCTGGCTGGTGGAAGAGCGCGGCGTCAGCATGCAAACTGCTCCGTTGGTCTTTGGCGGTGTGGTGATTGGAACTGCGCTGAGCAATGTGATTGGGGGGTTCTTGGGTGATTGGGCTGATAAGAAAAACCCGGAATACGGCCGGACCATCGTGGGTCAGGTTTCTGTGATTTGTGGAATACCCTTAACCTACTTCCTCTTCACCCATACACAGGACTGGAGTATTTCTGCCCTGACAGGGCTTTGTTTTTTCACTGCTCTTTTGATCAGCTGGCCTGGCAAGGGCGCCAAGGAACCAATGATGCAGGGCGTGGTGTCGCCGGAATTACGGTCAACCGCTTTTGCCATGACGACCTTCATTGAAAGCGGGTTCGCGGCGGTTGTAGCATTGATCTTTGGTTTCATCGCGGACAAGATTGACCTGCAAACAGCCATGTTGTGGACGATCCCATTCCCCTGGATTATTTGTGCCATCCTGTTTTCAGGTTTTTATTTTACCTACCCAAAAGACTCCCAGAAACTCCGGGAATTAATGTCGGAACGCGCTCAAGAGCTCGGAATTCAGGATTAGAAAGCAAAAAGAAAGAGGCCATCCTGTTCGGGACGGTCTCTTTTGTGCGGGAGCGACGGGATTTGAACCCGCGGTCTTGGCCTTGACAGGGCCACATGTTTGACCACTACACCACGCCCCCAAAAGCGAATGGTAGTTTATCATGCCGTTAGGTTTTCGTCAAGCAACGTCAGAGGGCATTTAGCACAAAAAATGAGCCCGCTTCTTTCTGGAAACCCTGCAAAAATTCTATTACTTTAACAATTTCGCAGATATTACCTTTATTAAAACTGAGTCGAAATGGAAATGATAAACAGGTGAATAGATCTACTCACCTGTTTGTGTGTGGTTGATGTACTGGAGATTCGCCTGGGCTTGAAATTCTAGGGTTTGGCGGACTCTGTGCCTTGCGCTTTTGTCTCTTCTACAGCTGACTTTGTAGCCTTGGCAACTTCACCGACCTTTTCAATGGTCACATTGCCCAGTTCCTCAGCTTTGGCCAAAGCGTCTTTATAGGCTTCTTCAGCTTTTTTCTTGGTTTCTTCGAAGGTTACGCCACTTTTTTCCTTTAGTTCAATTGCCTTGTCCTTAATAATCTGACGGGTTTCTTCGCCAGTTTGGGGCGCCAGAAGGAGGGAAACTATGGCTCCGGCTAACGCGCCCACAGTGAATCCCATCAAGAATGAACCAAAATTGTTTGAATTTGACATGTTACACTCCTATGTTGTTTTTTCTTTGAACTACTATTTTCGTAATCTTAACAGTTCCAGCAGCTTGTTTACGCTTGCCATGGATTGATTAAGTTTGATGACTGGTTCTGATACATTGTCACTCAGGAATTTGACCGTTCCCTTAAGGGTGTTGACTGTCTCGGTGGTGGAATTCAAGATAGGCTTAACTTCATTTTGGAGCAAATTGGTTAACGATGCCACCTGGATGATCAGAACCACCAGTGCAACACCGATCACAAACATCTCCAATGCCAGCAGGATGATGAAGATATCCCGAACCTTGCTGGTGACGCCACCATCCGCCTGGGCCAGGAACACGATACCGGTAATGAGAGCGGCTAAAACTAGGACAACCACCAGGACTATAATGGTCGATTTGCCTTTATTTTTCGATACTGGGGTGGTCTCTTCAGGGGTACTTTCAGGTAAATTGGTTTCGCTCATAGGAACCTTTCAGAACTAAATTATAAACTAAACCAGGTTCAAAAGAAAATTAGTCAAAAAAGTTAATCTTCAATCGTCAACTCAGCCTCATCGGATTGGAGCAGCTTTTCGTTGGGAGTGATCAGGATGTCTGAAAAAACACCTACCTGCTCGGTGAAGATCATATCCTGTTTTACCAACTCCAGGATGGCAAGGAATACTACGATGATGTTCAGACGCGAGGAATCCTGACCTAGCAGGGAGTGAAAAGTGGTGTTTGGTACATCATGCAAAGTGACCAGGATTTCCTGAACTTTTTTTCGCAAGGTCAATTTTGGAATACTGATCACAGAACTGGCCGGAAGGACCTGATCCTGAATGAGCATATTCTCGATAGCCTGGATCAAATTGTTGATATCCATGCCTGCCAGATCGAACTGGATATTGATCGGATAGGATTTAGCCACATGCAAATATCCCCGCAAGTTGACAGCCGCTCGGGCTGATAACCAGCTCGAGGTGTTTTTGATCTCCCTGTAGATCAACAACTGCTGCGCAAGCGCTTCGCCAATATCCTCTTCGTCCTCAACGTGGATGGGCGGCCGGGGGAGCAGTGCTTCTGATTTGATTTGGATGAGTTTTGAGGCAATTACCAAAAACTCAGAAATGTACTCTGGGTCCAAACCGTGATTTTCTTCAATGTAGGCAAGAAATTGGTCGGTTACCTGTGCGATCGCCAATTTTGTGATGTCCAGTTCAGCTTTTTGGATCAGATCCAATAATAAATCCAAAGGACCTGAATAGACTTCAGTATCTATCTCGTAATTATCTGACTGACGCGCCCAAGGCTTGCCCATACAGTAATTATAGCTGACTCTGGCCTTGAGAAAGTTGTCGGAATTCTCTTGCTTGTTAAATCAGCTGCTGCTTTCAGTTCTTGGCTGGCATGGTGAAATCCTGCTAAAAATGGGTATTATCCCGCATAGGGGTTAACTTGGCCTGGGGAACAGAAAAATGGAAGGAGAATGGTTCTGAAAATTGATTTGTCGAAATTTCAAAAATGAAGGATAATTTATCCGTGACAGTTTATCAATGCTCTTCCTGTTCCAGCATGTATCCGGCCAGCGGGCTCCCTCATATTTGTCCAAACTGCGGTGGCTTTTTTGACATCTCTTCACTGACTTACCCGACGTATCGGGAAAGCTCGCGAACCCATCCTGGCATCTGGCGTTGGCGTCAGAGTTTTGGGCTTTCTGATGATTCCCCAATGACTTATCTGGGCGAGGGAGACACGCCCCTGGTTTGTCGCCAGATCGAGGGCAGGCAGGTCTGTTTCAAGCTGGAATACTTGAATCCCACTGGCTCGTTCAAAGATCGGGGTACCGCGGTATTGACCAGCCTGCTGGTTAGCCGGGGTATTCATGAGGTGGTCGAAGATTCCTCCGGAAATGCAGGAGCTTCATTGGCATTTTATACTGCTGCGTACGGGATTCACAGCAAGATTTTCGTGCCTGCTTCCGCATCTGGACCCAAAGGACGGCAAATGGAAGCCTCAGGCGCAGCGGTCATCCCCATTCCAGGTCCCCGGGAGAATGCCCATCGGGCGGTGCTGCAGATGGTGTCTGAGGGATCTGCCGCATATGCCAGCCATGCGCTGCTACCATTTGGAATTCCAGGCATAGCCACCATCGCCTATGAGTTGTATGAACAACTAGGCAGGCTGCCCGGAACCATAGTAGCGCCGGTTGGGCATGGCAGCCTGGCTGCTGGGATTTATTTGGGGGTGGAAGCCCTGCGTAATCATTTCAGGATTTCAGAACCGATATCTATCGTCGGGATCCAACCAGAACGGTGCGCTCCTCTGGCTGCCGGCTGGAAGGGCGAACCCTTTTTGGACGGCAAACAGGCGAGCATTGCTGAGGGAACTCAGATCACCAACCCGGTGAGGGGAGATCTTTTATTGCGACTGATGCGACCAGACAAAGATGACATCATTGCCGTGGACGAAGCCGAAATTCTGCCGGCAGTATCTGATCTGGCCAAGATGGGATTTTACGTTGAGCCAACCTCAGCCATGGTATGGGCGGCTTTCAAGAGGCACGCGCAGGAGTGGAAGGAACCGGTCGTTTTGGTTTTGACCGGTTCTGGGTTAAAATTTAGCTAATAATTATTAGAATTGTTGGATCGTTTGTCATCACAGCTTTGATGACAAACGATCAGGCAGTTCAGGTCAGGAGAAAAAAACATGACTGAACCAGACGCCAGATCGAGGTTTTACCAGAATTTACCTCCAGCGTTCAATAACCATTTTTTGCTCACCCGGGCATTAACACATCGCTCTTATATCAATGAAAATCGGGGGATACTTGAGGATAACGAGCGGTTGGAGTTCCTGGGCGACGCTATTCTCAATCAGGTGGTTGCTGAATGGCTGTATCATCATTTTCCTGAGAAGCAGGAGGGTTTTCTAACCAAACTCCGTTCCGCCCTGGTACATACCAAACAATTGGCAGATTTTGCCAGGGAGATCGACCTGGGGTCGGTGCTGCTTTTGGGCAAAGGTGAGGACCTGGCAGGAGGAAGGAACCGCAATGCCATCCTTTGTGATGCCTTTGAGGCTTTGATTGCTGCCATCTATTTGAGCACAGATATGGAGACTGTAAAGGGCTTCTTTTATCCTTTTATTGACAGGGAGATTCAAAGCATCTTGTCCAATCATTCAGAAGAGGATTCAAAGAGCCTGCTGCAGGAATGGGCTCAAGCCCATGGTTTTCAATCACCGGTCTACGCATTAACTGCTGAATCCGGTCCAGACCATGATAAGGTTTTCACGATCCAGGTCTTGATCAATGACGAGGAAGTTGCCAGCGGTTCAGGAGGAAGCAAGCAATTGGCTGAAAAAGCTGCCGCGGTCAGAGCCATTAAAAGATTAGGAATTAGTGATTAATCTATGCAAACAAAATTAGCATCGCTTGAAATGCATGGGTACAAAACCTTTGCAAAGCAGACCAGCCTGCCTTTCCCTGCCAGGATTACCGCGATAGTCGGACCAAATGGCTCTGGCAAGTCAAACGTCGCGGATTCCATCCGGTGGGTATTGGGAGAGCAATCCTACTCCTTGCTGCGCGCCAAGAAGACCGAGGACATGATCTATATCGGCTCTGACCAGCGTGCCAGGGCAGGAATGGCATCGGTTTCGATCACTTTTAACAACGAAGATAACTGGCTGCCCATTGATTATTCTGAGGTGGTACTGACCCGAAGAGCCTACCGCGACGGACAGAATGAGTATCTTCTGAACAATCAACGCGTCCGGCTGAAAGATTTTCACGAATTGCTAGCCAAAACGGGTCTCAGTGACCGTACATATACGATTATTGGTCAAGGATTGGTGGATCTGGCTCTTTCCATCAAACCGGACGAGCGACGAAAATTATTCGAAGAGGCCGCTGGCATTGGCCTCTACCGAACGCGTAAAGAAGAGGCGTTGAACCGGTTGGAATCCACACAGCGCAACCTGGAACGAGCCTCGGACATTCTTGATGAAATAAAACCACGTTTACGCAGCCTTGAAAAGCAGGCAGCCAAAGTCCATGAATACAAAATGGTGCAGGAAAGCCTGCAGGGAAAGTTGCGGGATTGGTATGGGTATTACTGGTATAAGGCACAGGAGGAAATTGCCTACACCAAGCTGGAACTCGAGGCAGCCGAAGCCTCATCAGCCAAGTCACTAACTTTTGTGAAGTCGAATCAAACAAGTGTAACCACAGTCAGAGAAAAGATTTCAGAACAGCGTCAGTTTGTCAATGATGTTCATGAACAAATGCGAACCCTGCATGATTCCATTCAGGTGAAGAACCAGGAATTGGCCATTTTGGAAGAACGAATGCTTTCGTTCATCCAATCGCAGGCACAAATCGAAACAGACTTGGCAAATCTTGAAGAAACGGTACGCTCAGGTGATAGTGGGCTGGAATCAGCCAAGGTCGAAATCGATCGGCTCACCCATGAATTGCAGAGCCTTCAGGATCAACATGGCAAGGTAGAGGCGGTTCTCAGCGAAGCCAGGAAAGAAAAGCGGAACCTGGACTCCCAGAGGTCTGATATTCAATCAAGGCTGATAAGTGCGGAAAAAGACAGCGTGGTTCTCAGGTCCCGCAAGACTGAGATAGCCGAGAGGCTCCTGGAGTTCCAGAAGAATCTTGATACCAGTAAGGACACGATACAAAGCCTCACGCTCGACGAAGAAAAATTTGCGCAAGTGCAGGCTGAAGTTAGCGGCAAGCTGGCTGATTTGGAGGGGCTGGTTAAAGCACTCGAGCAGGATCGCAAAAGGATCCTGGAAAAACAATCTGCGGTCAGGAAGGAGATTGACCAAAACACCCTTCAAATCAATCGCGTCAACCTGGAAAGGAATAAACTGGCCAGCCGGCTTGAGTTGATGAAGCAGGGACAGGAAAGCCTGGCTGGTTTTTCGGATGGGGCAAAATCCGTCTTGAAAAACCAAAAACTCAAACAGCACGGGAAAATAATCACTGACTTGGCAACCAAGTTGGACGTCTCGGAACGCTATGAAAAAGCTATCTCAGCTGCGTTGGGCGAAGCCGTTGACCTGTTGGTGCTTCAAGATGGAACGTTGAACCAGGAAATAGTTCTGGAGATAAGCAGCGATGTTAAAGACCGGGTGGCTATCATTGGCGGTGCGGGGATCAAACTTCCGGAGCGGGCATCCCTCCCGGAAGGAAAGGGGATTATCGGCCTCGCTGCCGACCTGGTCAAAAACCCCGGACAAATGAAGCCACTGGTAGAGGCACTTCTGGATCAATTCCTGGTGATCGATACCCTGGAGTCCGTGTTTTCACTTGGAGAAAAGATTAGAGAAACCTTTAATTTGGTCACCTTGGATGGTGAAGTCTTCCTGAAAAACGGCATGGCAAAGTTGGGAAGGGGCAATTCGACCAGTAAAGTAAGTTATATCCGCATCAAGAAAGAACTGGAAGAATCGATCTCCGAGATGGAACAGTCCCTATTACAGGCCGGCCAGCTTGAGAAGCGCGGCCGGGAGCAGCTGGTTGGATGTGAGTTGGAGCTTTCCAAAAATCAAGAGCAACAAAAGGGCCTGAACCAGCAAATAAACGAATTGCGCAAGGAAATAAATGCTGCGATACTGAATTTGGATAAAGCCAGCGGTCGCAGAAAATGGATGGAAAAACAAGTTGAGGACAATTTTAGCCAAATCGCTAAATTACGGCTTGAACAACAGGATTTAACCGCCCGGGAAGAAAAAAATGCCCAGGGAATTGCCTCACTTAATCAGAGGCTCGAAGAAGTAAAGAGCCGCCAAAAAGCCCAGCAGGTGGATGATCTGGAACACCAGTTTCAGTACTTGGAGATGGAAAGCAGGATTATTGAGCAATCGCTTACCCACACGAAGTCCACGTTTCAGGCTCAGCAGAATCGGTTGTCAGACGACCGGGAACGAATGAACCACTACATTGAGCGAAAAGCTTCCATCAATGCTTCAATTACGGCGCTGCAAGCGTCAAAAGAAGAGACGGGTCACATCATCACGCAGATGATGCAAGAGGCTGAAGAGGTAAAAACAGCCCGGTTGGATCCGCAAACCGCGATCCTGACTGATTTGGAACAACAATACCAGCAGCTCAGTGAAACTGAGACTGAATTCCAAAAAGAAATGTCCATCAAAGAGCGGCAGGTGACCCATTACCAGATGGAGTTGATGCGTAAACAGGAAAAGTTGGAATCGTTGCGGTCCCGCATTGAAGATGACTTTGGCTTAATCGAGTTGGAATACCGGAACGAGTACTCCATGGTGACCCCACTGCCGTTCCCAGACATGGTCATTGAAACCTTGCCAGAAACCGTTCAACTGCCGGAAGGAATTGATCAAGAAATCCGGGATCAAAAGGCTCATCTGCGCCGGATCGGTGTGGTTAATTTGGACGCTGACAGTGAATATCGGGAAGTTAAGCAGAGGTACGAAAGCCTTACCAGCCAGCTGGGAGATCTGAATGCCGCAATTGTGGATATCCAGCAGATTGTAAAGGAACTGGATGAAATCATGCAGCGCGAATTTTTATCCACGTTCAAAGCTGTCAGCGTCGAGTTTTCCAAGATGTTTGCCAGGTTGTTTAACGGCGGGTCAGCTCGATTGTTACTCTCTGATGAAGGCTCTCCCATCGAGGGCGGCATTGAAATTGAAGCGCGGCTTCCCGGCAAGCGGGAACAGGGCTTAGTTCTCCTCTCCGGTGGTGAGAGGAGCCTGACCGCAGTGGCTTTGGTATTCGCACTGCTTAAGATTTCACCCACGCCTTTTTGCGTCCTGGATGAAGTTGATGCTATGTTGGATGAGTCCAATGTCGGCCGGTTCATCGAATTGATCAAAGACCTTTCAACAGAGACCCAATTCCTGTTGATCACACACAACCGGAACACCGTTCAGGCTGCTGATGTAATTTATGGCGTGACTATGGGCAAAGATTCTGCTAGCCAGGTGATCAGTCTGCGCCTCGATGAGGTCGATGAAAGTTATGTGAAATAGACCATAAGGAGAGATTTCCCCTGGTCAATTCCCAAAATCTGGAAAAAATTGCCTTTGTACTGCAACAAAAAAGAGGTTGATCTTCACAGATCAACCTCTTTTAGTCTATGGAATGTTACTGAATGCCGTAAATCGCGTCCTGCAATGAAGTTGGAACTGCCGGGGTATCCGGTGTGTACTCTGTCCAGATGTCGTTGATGACAATATCTGTACGGGCATCCCTCAGGTCGCTAAGCCAGGTTGTGAAAGTGGTTTGTTTATAAGTTGCAAAGTCCGAGGCGTTGAGGTTGTTCTCCCCTTTACCGACGCACTGAATGATGTGATAACCGAAGTCTGTCTTTACTGGCTGGCTGATTTCTCCTTCTTCCAAGGCAAAAGCGGCTTCTTCAAAAGTCGTGTCCATTGTTCCCCGACCGAACCAGCCTAAATCACCGCCGTTATCCTTGTTCGAAGTATCGGTCGAATAAGTGGCAGCCAAGGTATTCCAATCTTCTCCAGCTTTAAGGGCATCGAGAACGGTATTGGCTTCATCCTCGGTGGCTACCAGAATATGGCGTGCCCAGACCTGGGATTGGACTGGCTTCAGGTCAGCGGTTACTGATTCCATCAACTTTTCCCGGAGAATTTGCATTCGGAAAGCTTCTTCAACAGTCTCACGGCCAATGCCATAATCATCCAAGTTGGAGTAATAATCCTTAACTTCTTTGCCATAAACCTGGGTGGTAAAGGCAGTGGGGGTAGGTGTGATCGTGGGCTCGGTAGTCGCAGTGGGAACCTCGGTAGGGGTCGCGTCTGTTGGAACAGGTTGGCTGGTGGCGGTAGCTGAAGGTGTCGCCGTCGCTGTATTGGTTGGCACCCAACCATCCGGCGTTGAGGTTGCGGTGGGCAGCGGCGTCGGGGTATTGGTGGGCTGGATGATGGCAATTTGAGACCGTGACATGGTCGGTGTATTCACGATGGTCGGGGTGATGGTCGGCGTTGAGGTTCCGTTGGGGTAAAAGTTAAAAGCTTCTTTGATGGCTGCTTCAACTTCTTCCGCGGAAACCGTGATACCGCGTTTTTCAGCCTCTTCCTGGATCAGGACTTCATTGATCATGTTATTGATAACATCTTCGCCAATTGTCGCCGGGCTATTCAAAGAAGTGATCATTTCCTGGGCGGTACTCAAAAAGCTAGAACCCATATCCCCAAACAGCTGGGAATAATAGTAGTACTGGTTGGCCTGGTTGATCAAGTTCATCCGGGTGTACTTCACTGCCGGTTGATATTGCCTGACTGTGATGTCAGTCTCTCCGACAGAAGCCACAACTTTTGCCGGTTTGACCACGTAAGTATCAATCAACACATAGCCGACAAGACCAATGACCAACACCAAGACGATTACTGTCCCAATAAGGAGTGATCTGGTCTGCCGTTGTTCCTTTTCTTGCTTGGCAAGGTGTTTTTTAGTTACCTGCTTGGGTGGAACTTTATTGTCTGCCATAAAAAGTCACCTCTAATAGCTGGAATCAGACCAAAGATCACCGTCGAAGGGAATTAAGGCGATGTGGCGGGCGTTTTTGATTGCCTTGGCTACTTCACGTTGATGCTTCGCGCAGGTGCCGGTTTGACGGCGGGGGCGAATTTTACCGGTTTCATTGATGAAACGAGTCATTAAATCAACATTTTTGTAATCAATTGCCAGGTTCTTGTCAGTGCAAAACTGGCAAAACTTGGGTCTGGAAATGTAGCGCCGATTATTGTTATTGTTTGATTTGTAATCAGTCATCATCATTCCTTTCTATGCTGCTCGGACAACGATGTAACGCAGGATTTGCTCGTTGTAGCCCAAAGAGCGTTTCAGGTTGGCAACGTCTTTCGCATCAAAATTGAAGGATACGAAAACATAATAACCTTCATTCATCTTGCGGATAGGGTAGGCAAGTTTTCGCTTGCCCCAGCGATCCACTTTCACAATCTCACCATTGCTGTTCTTAATCATCGTTTCGATAGCTTCAACAGCTGCGGCCAAGGTTGCTTCATCCAGGTCTGCCTGGAGAACATAAACTAATTCATAACTGTGCATAAATAATGAGGCTCCTTTCCTCGGGTTAGCTCCTGTTTGCCATTGTAAATGGGCAAGAGTGGAAGGTTTCAGGTTTTTCCTAAGTTAACGTGGGGAAGTTTATCACAAGTTCTCGTAAATGCAAGGTGCAGTATTTTGAAGTTTGGATGTAGTCAAGCCCTGATATGAGGGATTATGGTACTGGAGAGTGAGGAAGTGTCTTAAGCAACAGACCGGCCATGGGTGGGATGGCCGGCTTTGTGTGCTAAAGTCGGAATTAGAATTAAATGAAGTTATCCTCTATTACTCGACCCGTTTTATTTCCCGCGACTGAAAAGCATTGTCGCACTGCTTACAATCAGGGAGCCGAGTAGGGCAGACCAGAAATCTTTCACATGAAAACCGGCATTGAACCAGTTTACTGCTATAGAGGACGAGAGCATGAATACAGCGGCGTTCAAGACGAGGCTGAACAGTCCCATGGTCAGAATGATCATCCCACAGGAAAGCGCCTTGAGCAGGGGCAGTAAGCTGGCATTGAGCAGGGCGAGGACAATTGCCATGACTGCATAAGCAATCCAACCATTCCCGGTAACCTCAATTCCCGGAACCAGCCAGGCAGCCACAAACAGAGCGATCATGATTACCAACCAACGTGTAAAAAATTTCATGGTGATACCTCCAATATTTGTAATAACTTAATTTTGCATGGTTTTATCGGACGGACACTAGATAATATAAGGTTTGTGGAGAGACAGCGCCCTTGACAGGACTCGAACCTGCAACCATCAGATTAGAAGTCTGGTGCTCTCTCCATTGAGCTACAAGGGCAATTGCGAAAAAAGATTATACCAGAGGATGAGTACTATACCGGTCTAATCCCTTTATAAACCTTACCTGTTCCAATGGTTCTCAAAATGGTTTCAGCAGGTCTACCCAGCATGGTTGAAAGCTCTACGGCAGTAAGCGGTTGATTCTTGTTGACCAGGAAAATCTTGAAAATGGAATCCACCAGGGCAGAGTTACCAGAAACGAAACCCGGCTGTTTGGCACAGTGATTATTCAATGTGTATAACAAGGCATCCACCTGCGAGACTTCCCCGGTCTGCGGATCAATCAAATCAATCTGATCAGTGTAGGAATAACTGGCGAAAAGTTTTTGGTGCTCCTCACATAAAAAGGATTGTAAATAAACCCGCCAGTTGCGGTCCTGGCTTCGCCACCAATCAAAATCAACTCTGAACTTGGTTTTCAGGCTGGGTTTGAGTAAGCTTGGAAGTTTAGAATCCATAAGCGCTCCAATTATCCTTGTTCTGAGAGGTGATAATAATGGTCACCTACATAGATGAAATCTGCATTGTTGTTCAAAACATTTAATAAACCATAGGGAGATGTCCGTCGAATGACATTCAAAGCAGCATAAAGATCAATAAAATGAACATGCCTCTGATTGTTCAATTTCGAAAGCTCCGCCATCATCCGGTAAACATCCGTCTTGAGGTTAATTGTTTTGGATTGCCGCTCGGTCCAAAGAGCATCAATGGCATTAACGTCTGGAATGGCAATTGCCATACGGTCATGAAAACCAGCATAAATGGATTGCCTTAATAAAGCAATCACAAGTCCACCATCCGCTCCGACCAGAACGGTCTTGATCCATTCTTTGTTTGAACGTTTCTTTTGTGGTTTGATCTTGATCACACCTGGGTCATTCGTGGCAGTGAGCTCTATGATGCTACCAGGGATCAGGTTCTGCTCCAGATACCAATCTCTGAGACCATAGACGTAGTGGTGAGGTCGTACCACCCAAGCTGAGATGCTTTCTCCAGACAGCTCATCAAGTAGGGAGATCTTTACGTGCTCTGTCTCAAGGGCGGAAGGAACGACCTGCCTGGTGAGCGGTGTGAGGGGCAAACTGCCCGTGCGCCAATGGGGGAAGTTGAGTACTACCGATGTTTCGGTAATCCGGTTTTCTGGCATGGAATCGCTTTCAACAAATCCAAACTCGTCGTTCAAGCCTGCGATCATCTTTTCTGTGGCTTCCGGGATATCACTGGGGATTTCGGCAGCAGGGGACAGGCGCAGATAGAGCGGAATCTCTAGGACGGACATGGGTTCAAGTCTTTTAAGGAACCAGGAAATGACCCCAGTTGTGCCAACCTCCTCAAATCTGGGATCCTCTTGAAGGGCATAATTCAGCGAGAACTCCATCAGTTTTTGATTTTCAGGGTTATCAATATTGAGTTCGAGTTGGGAAAGCAGGTCCAAGGTTCCCATTGGGCCACCTTCCTGGGCATCCAACAATGCTTCTGCCAGGTTCAGATGACCCTGACCGATGTCAATCAGCAGGGATTTTGGAAACCAGGTGCTGCCAATCCGGACAAGATCAGTCTGCTTGTCCAGCGCGGAGCGCAGCTTAGATCTTATTTCTGGTCCATAGGCGCGCATGACCGAATCGGTATACTCGGTTTCGTTGAGATTGGCTTGGTAGTTGGCACGGTTAAGCGGGTGGTCTTCAACTTCGGAGGCAAACTGGTGCTGACTTCCATCTTCAAATTGGACGGTTATCACAGAAAAATTGCCAACCTCAGGATTGACGCCGGCTTTAGAGGAGAGCACTTGTCCGGCAGCCCAAGAGAACTGTGGAAAAGCAATCTGATCGCCAGGGAGGTATTTATCCTTGGGAAAATATACCTTTCCCAAATTTTCTTGCTTGGCTTTCATATCAGCCAGGACATGCTCAAGTCTTGTTTTGATCAGGACCTGGGCGAGCCCGTCAATAGTGAGGGGTACCTCGGTTTCAAAAAGGTGAGAGGATAAACTCTGAAGGTCATCAGGTGTAATGCGTATGTCTTGCCAGCGGTCATCCGCTATTCGGTCAGTTGGTAATGCCATGCCATGCCTCTTTAAATAGTAAAAATAATGGTAAATTATACATGATATAAGTTAACCTTCCCACGTAATCCTAAAACCTGCTTCTCCTGGAAATGGATGCGGGTGAAATTGGAAAAGCAGTTGTTTTGCGCGTAGCCATTATTACACTCTATTTATATTAAACCATCCAATCAATATCTACTTTAGTATAAACAATAAGTGAACGTTCTCTGTTTTTTTATTGCTAATTTCAAAAGATAACCACTTTCCTCCCAGATGCCCATGCCAGGAACTGTGTTATCCAACCATAACCAAAAATGACCGGCGAGGTAATCCTGCCGATCATTTAGAACGCGAAGGAGAAATTAATTACTTGACGAAAAACGCAATAAAAATGCCGATCAGCAAGCCCAGAAAAGATGAGGAAATCACCATCAAAGTCTGCGCTTTTTTGAAACCGGCTGCGGAAAGCCTGGTTGCCACAGTTGCTCCATCAAATGTGAGCTTACCGGTATTACGGACTGGGACCCGGCGGGTTGGTTCATAGCTGAGCATTTCTTCAGGCGGGGCATTCATAACGATTTCGTGGATTGGTGCCTCCTCGATAGGTTCCCGTTTTTGTCGATCATAAAACGCCAGTACGACTTCATCCGGGTTTGCCTTTTTCCTCGATTTTTTTGGCGAGCCACCATTGCTTCTGGCTTTTTTACTGATCGGAATTATGGTATCCCAAAATCCGATTTCGATGGAATTCATTACCCGGCTCATATCCACCCGCTATCCACGAGATGAAGAAATCTTGGAAATGTTCCCCGCTTCATCCGCAACCACCCGAACGGTCTGCTCGAGGGTCTTTCCGGCTGCGATCTCATCTTTATGTGAGAAGACTAATAAGAATTTTCCAGTGCCCTGTTCTGTAACCCTGGGTTTCTTACCAGCAAGTTTTGGGTATTTGACATAGACTTCTTTGCAGACTTTTTGTACTGCAGTGGCGTTCATAATCTCTCCTACCTGGCCTGATACGACCTTCGTCTTAAAAAAGCTGGAACCTCCAGATTGTTTTCTTGATCCACCTGCGGGATGTAGCTGCTGTTTCCGATTTCGTTGATATTGGAAAGCACCGTCTTCCTGTCCGGGTACATGGGTTGGGAGACAGGTGTCTGGCTTGTTTCCTCGTGATAATTCATCTCTGTTTGAATTTTTGGAGCGTCTACCTTGTTCATGCCAATACCGGTGACAATCAGGATCAGTTGAATGCGGTCTTCCATCCTTGGATCGGTGATGACACCTGGAATGATATCGGCATGGAAACCGCTGGCCTCCTGCAGGATCTGCAAGGCATCCGTGACGTCCCGAAATGACATGTTGCTGCTGCCAGTAAAATTGGCGATCATTCCGGTGGCAGAATACAGGTCAATTTCATCCAGCAGGGGGTGGTGAAGAGCCTTATCAATTGCTTGATGAATTTTATCCGGTCCGGTGCCAGTCCCTATCGCCATTAGCGCACCACCACCGCGCTGCATGATGTTCTTGATGTGTGAGAAATCAACGTTAATCACGCCTGTTTCTGTGATCAACTCTGAGATTCCTTGGACACCCTGTCTCAATACGTCATCTGCCAGGCTGAAGGCCATTTCGAGGGGCAGGTCACGGGGAGCCACTTCGATCAATTTGTCATTTGGGATGACAATCAGCGTATCGGTATACTGGCGCAACTTAGCCAAACCGGCTTCGGAATTTTTCTGACGCCGGCCGAGTTCAAACGAGAATGGCTTTGTCACGATGGCAATGGTTACAGCGCCTACTGCTTTGGCAACTTTGGCTGCCACTGGAATGGCGCCGGTGCCGGTTCCGCCACCCATGCCCGCAGTCAGGAAAACCATTTCTGCCCCGTCCAACATGGACGCCAGCTCGCGATAGCTTTCTTCCGCAGCTGTTTCACCAACTGTCGGGAGACCCCCAGCGCCAAGCCCCCGCGTGGCTTTTGGACCCAACTGAATTTTATTTGGCGCAAGATTGCTTGCCAGAGCCTGGGCATCGGTATTGGCAGCAATGAAAGTTACTCCCTGCATGCCGCTCTCGATCATACGGTTTATGGCGTTTGATCCGCCACCACCCAAACCCAGCACGACGATCTTGGGAAGGGGACTGGAGATGGGTGTTCTCATCGAATATACAGGATTTTTACTCATGGTTTTTTCCTCTTGTTTCAGCAGTGATTAAGCAGGGACACCAATGCTCTTGACGACTTTTTCGTCTATCAGGCAGCCAGCTTCCCGAAGCATTTGCAAATCATGTTCACTAAACGCAGAATCCTCATTCCAGACCGTCACTTTGCGGGCATTGAGTGCTTCAATCAGTGAAAATCCGATTGTTGGGCGGGTTTCCCTGATAATAGGACGTACGCGATCCAGAACACTTTCGGGTATTCCCCAGTCGTAGGATGGAAGCAGCAGGTAATGGTCGATTGGATACATCCATTCAGCCAATCGGTCTGCCACGGCATATTCCACCTTTTCCTTTTTTGTATGCTCAAGACGTTCCTTATAGGTGGTCACAACCTTTTGCTTGGGCTTGCCGGTTTCATCAAACCAGGCTGTTTTTTCCAAGTTGTCAGACTCACTGGAGCTTAGCAACCAGAACAGACAGCCCAACACCTCTTCTGGAAGGCTCAATTCCTGGTTCTCTTGAAGGGTTCCGTCGCCAGTCAAATCCAACAGGCTTTCGAAGCTCAGTTCCGAATCCAGCATGTTTTTCTCGACGCTGGCAGCACCGAACCAGAACAGGAATAGTTTGGGGGTAATATTCAAGGTCGATTTGACCAGGTCTTCATACCACTCCCAGGTGTTGATCCCGAGATGATCCTCTTCACCCGTTTCAGTTTTGCTGTAGGGACGCAGGGATTTCCACTTGGACCTGGCACCCTTACCCCAGGTGAGCGGCCGGTAGAAGGTTTGAGCGCTAACAGCCATATGCAAATTGGAGCTGAAATCGAGTGATTTACGCTGTTGGACCAGCTGAAGCAGTTTTTTCAGGAAGGAAAGATCCCAATAATCCCCGCCGGGCTGCAGTGGGGGAAAAACTGGTGTCAGCCCATTCTGTTCAGCAACCCGCACAAACGGCAGGTAACGGTCAAGAAAACGCTCTACCAAGTCTCCTTGGGACCAGGTTCCATCGATCCAGGCAGATTTCACGTTAGGGCTTTTGAAGAAGACCACATACTTCACGCCCCACCTGGAATAAGCCGACAGGATCACTTTCAAATCGTCTGGTTTTACATTGGAATTCACCTGAAAATCAAAATAAATGATGGGTTGAATTCCACCTCGAATCAACCCCTGGATGAATTCCTCAGGAATTGCTTGTGTGGTTGAGCTCTTTACAACCAACCAACCTGCACTCAAGGACTGCAATTCGGGTACCCAGAGAGTTAAATCGCGTGCCTGGTAGTGGTTGACATCCTGAAAGTAATGAAATCCTAATCTCTTGTTCATGGCAACGTCCATTTTTCACACAATTTGTCTTCTCCAATAAGTGCAAGTATCATGCCATCTTACCGGGATTATTTCTGCTATAATACCCGCGATGATTTTGGTAACCGGTGGAACTGGCTTTATTGGAGGCGAACTGATCAAACAGTTGGTCGCATTGGGGCAACCATTTCGATTGCTCATACAACCCTCCAAAAAACCACCCACACTGCCAATGGGGGTCAACCTGGATGTTGCCGTCAGTTCGCTGACAGATGAACGCGGGATCAAAGCCGCTCTGCAGGATGTGGATGTTATTTATCACCTTTCCGGAGTTGAACAGACCGCATCGTTTGTGGATTTACAGCAGGTTGAAGTGGCTGGAGTAGATTCACTCACCCGGGCTGCCAAACAAACAAAAGTGGAGCGGTTTTTCTATTTGAGCCACCTGGGAGCGGACAGGGCTTCAGCTTTTCAGCTGATGAAAGCCAAGGGGATTGCTGAATACATCATCAAGAATTCCGGGTTAAATTACACGATTATTCGAAGCAGTATGATTTATGGCAGGGGGGATATTTTCACGCAGAACCTGGCAAAGCTGATCAAAATTTCTCCCGGTGTAGTTGCAATTCCAGGGGATGGCAGTGTGCTGCTACAACCAATCTGGGTGGAGGACCTGACCACCTGCCTGGTCTGGGCTTTGGATTTACCCGATACTGAAAACAACATTATTGAGATTGGCGGACCGGAACATCTCTCTTTCAAGGATATCTTACAGATGATTGCCGGGGTCACAGGCAAAAAGCGCAACTTTGTCGAGTTCAATCCTGTCCGGCTGGGCACTCTCATTCAGGTGATGGAAACTTTGGTCAAAAACTTCCCATCCTCACCTTTTTGGATGGATTATCTTGCTGAAAATCGTATTTGTGCATTGGATAGTATTCCCAGAACATTCGGGCTCAACCCATCCAGGTTTCACCAAAAACTGGACTACTTGATCTCCGGAAAATCTACAACTTAACAAGGATAATATGAGTCTCTGTATCCACGGTCATTTCTACCAACCTCCAAGAGAAGATCCGATTTCTGATTACATACCTGATGAAATCGGGGCACAGCCATTTAAGAATTGGAACGAGCGCATTCTGGCGGAATGCTATGCCCCCAACGCCCATGCCGGCAACTTCAAGAAGATCAGCTTCAATGTTGGACCAACCCTGTTTGGCTGGATGGATCAGTTTGCTCCTGAAATCAGCCATTTGATCATTCAACAGGAGCGGAGCAATTATGAGGAGAATGGCGTCGGTAACGGCATGGCTCAAGGGTATCACCATGTCATTTTGCCCCTGGCAAAGGATCGGGATAAGATTACACAGGTTCGCTGGGGAATTAAGGATTTCGAACTTCATTTCGGTCACAAACCGGAGGGCCTCTGGCTTCCGGAGACGGCCGTAGACCTGGACACTTTGGCGGTGCTTTCTGATTGCGGCATCCGCTTCACAATTCTGGCTCCCTGGCAGGTACAGCCGGAACCCGGGCAGGATGGCCCTTATTTGATCAAGCTGCCGGGTGACCGTCCGCCCTTTGTGGTGTTTTGTTATGACCAGGAACTCAGCACTCGCGTCAGTTTCCATCCAAGTTCAACCAACAACGGAGATGTTTTCCTGGATAGTATCCTGCAAAAACGTCCGATGGATTCTGATCATCTGACGCTCATCGCCAGTGATGGGGAACTCTACGGCCACCATCAACATTTCCGGGATTATTTCCTGAGTTATATTCTTAATGGCGGTGGGGAGGCGCATGGGGTGGATTGGACTTACCCGGGCAAGTGGTTGTCAACTCACACACCCAAATACTTTGCGCAACTTAAAGAAAACACTTCCTGGTCGTGTATGCACGGTGTCTCCCGTTGGAAGGAAGCCTGTGGATGCACACCTGGAGCAACCTGGAAAAAACCGCTCCGTTTGGCTTTGGACCAGATCGCTGAATGGGTGGATACAGAGTACCAGGATGTGCTGGCTCCCATGTTTGACGATCCATGGGAGTTAAGGCATCGCTACATTGAAGTGATGGCAGGCCACCTGGGACTTGAGCACCTATGCCTTGAACTGGCTGGTGATCATTGGAAACCGGATCAGCTAAACCGCGTCAGCCAATTATTGGAAGCGCAATATGAACGGCAGCGCATGTTCACCTCTTGCGGTTTTTATCATGACGAATTCCACCGCATTGAACCCCAGAACAACATTGCTTACGCGGCTAAAGCGGTGTGGCTGACCAACCGAGCCACCGGGTTGGACTTGAGCCCAGCTTTCATGGACATGCTGAAGGAAGTGAAGAGCCAAAAAACAGGTCTGAGAGGAGATACAGTATTCTCTCAAACCTTGATGCGCGCCGAAGCAGAGACGGAAATTTAGCCCAGGTTCTCCTGTAGTTGGTTCAACTGGTAATTGGAGTCTTCCAATGCCTGGGTCAACTGTTCGAAAACGGTTTCAGACATGATGATCTTCTCCACCTGCTCAATTGCAGAGACGGTGGGCTGGCATCCATGGCTTACGGTCGCAGCCATGCGCATGTACCAGAGCATGTTCTCGAACTTTTCCTTGTTGAACCAAAGGATATGGTTGTATTCATTCACTTCGATGTACGCATTGAACTGTTCATCCAGAAGCCATTGATCCAACAATGCGGTTGGTTCAACTTCAGGCAATTCATCCATCCAACTTGTGTTGGTGATCATCCACTTGATTGCCTGGCTGGCTTTGTAGGCTTCATAGTCCCCGTACCCCAGTTGTTTCAGAGTTTCGATCACTATATTGGTCAAAGGTTCCTCTTCCGATACAGCCCGGTTGACCTTCGCGCAGCCTTCGTTCGAAGCAGGTCCAATCAAGTTTGAAAGGAAAGCCCAAATGAGCAGCACATATTCCGTTCTGGGATCTTCAGCCAGTTGGCTCCCTAAAGCTTGGGCGAATTGGGGTACCAGGTGTGAGCCAGTGAGCCCCAGGCGCTCATCGTAATGTGCCAGGTGGATGATCTGTTTGAGGCAGCATTCCACTTTGAGAGACGCATCCTTATCAAGGCGATCATCATGTGGATAAACGCTTCGGGCTGCTACTGAAGCCTGTTTGAGCCATTCCAGGTTGGTATGCAAAAGTGCCTGGAATTCTTCCAGAGAGGCAGGATCCTTCCCAAGACTGGAGAGTTCACTCAGGTTCGCCTGGTTGATCAGTCTTTCCAGTGGCTGCAGGATCGGGCCAAGCATGATTTCACGTTTGGCTACGTCCAGGTTGGGCACACCGCGTCCGTTGAGATGGGCATTGAGCTCTTCATATTCCCTGCCCTGGACTTCACGGAAGTCCATGAACACATGGTGAGAGTAAGCATTGAGCGAGAAGTACAAGCCCTTTTCGCGGATTTCCTGGACAGAGCGTATGTATTCAAGCTTGCTGATGTATTCCCTGAAAATCACGAAGGATTGAGAGCCTCCCTTGAGTTGCAGTGCGTCAGCCACAGTCCTGGTTTCCAGGCGGGAACTTTCCCCGCTCTTGGCCAGGGTGGGATTGGAGGTTTTGATCCAGCCTTTGGTTGAACCAAAATGGTTGTGGAAAACCACCAAAGCAGATTCGTCATTATTGCTATTGGTGTAGGCATAGACGTTTTCATCGACACCGCCAAAAGGCGTCATGAAATCGTACAGCATGAAGTTCTCAACATTGGCAAAGATTCTGCGCCTGTGCAGGATGGGGAAGATATCTGTTTCGTGTCGTCTGACCAGATAGGGATCAGGTGTTTCATCCCAATAGGGACGGTAGTATTCCATCCCATATTTCTCGGCAAAGCCTTCGATTTGACCGTGACCGTACATGGGCAGGCCGGGCATGGTGGACATGACAGTGCAGATGCCAAAGTATTTGTCTCCCTTGCCATATTGTTCCACAGCGGTCTTTTCGTCCGGGTTATTCATGAAATTGACGTAGCGCTTCAGGATCTGCGGGTCATAAACCAAAGTATTCTTGATCAACTGGCGGTATTTATCATTTTCTTCATTGCGCAGCATGTTCATGAACGCGCTGTTGTAAACACGGTGCATGCCAAGCGTGCGCACAAAATAGCCTTCCATCAGCCAGAATGCTTCTGCCAATAAAAGTGTGTCAGGGACTTCTTTGGCAACTCTTTCCACCACCTCACGCCAGAACTCTTCCGGCATGGCCTGGTCAAAGGCTTCTTTGGTCATGGCATGGTCAGCCCTGGAGGGGATATCTCCTCCGGTGCCGGGTTGGGGATACCATAGGCGCTGGTAATGCTTCTTGGTCAGCGTCATGGCTGCGTCAAAGCGGATGATGGGGAACTTTCGGGCAACAGAGAGGATAGTCTGAATGACTGCCTCCCGAACCTCCGGTTTCAAGTAGTTCAATTGGGCGGTGTCGTTCCACGGCATGCTCGTCCCGTCATTGCCGTGGTAGATAAACTTGGTCTGACCATTGGAATGGTCATAGCGCTTGAAGACAACGGCGGCATCACTGCGGGTATAGTAATGGTCTTCCAGGTTGATGCTGACGTTGGGATTCTGAGATAAATCAGGACCATTGAAGGTGTAACTTGGGAAGGGACTGTAATCCAATCCCACGAACCAATCAGGATGGTCATAGAGCCAGTCTGAGTCTATGCCCATGTGATTGGGGACCATGTCACTGGCAAGGCGAATGCCACGCTGCGCGGTACGGTAACTGAGATTGTTATAGGCTTCCTCTCCACCCAACCGCTCGGCTATCTGATAGCTCGCGAGAGAATAAGCCGAGGAGACAGCATCGGGATTACCGCACATCTGCTTGATGCGGCGGGAGGCATCACTGCGTTCCCACAAGCCAATCAACCACAGACCGGTGAAACCCCAGCGCGCCAGTTGGTCCAGTGTTTCATCCGGAATCTGATCGAGTCTCTCGATCGGGCGCTGGTATTGCCTGGAGAGTTGGTTCAGCCAGACGAAACTATTCTTGGCGATCATGACCACTTTGGGCATCCAGTCGCTATCTGGGCTGAAGCGTTCCACCTCAGAAAGGTCGCTGGTGGCATATTCCGGCACCAGCGTAGGACCCGGACCGGCAAAAACCATTCTTTGTTCCTCTTTGATCATGTCCAGACTTCCGAGCAGCCGGTATAAGTATTTACCCAGGTACTTGGTCCAATGCTGCCGGATATACTCGAGCTGACCGCTCAGCGATTGCGGAACCATCATGGCAGGAGTTCTCAGCATGGTCACAAGATCCTGGCTTTCAGGTCCAAATATGGGCTGAGTATTGAAAAATACTTTAATTCCATCAATAACCTGGCTGTAGGCGGTGGTTTCCAGAAGATCCGTATCATCAAAAAGCTCCTGGTATGGATCTGCAGCCGGGTTCACATTGGTCAGCCAGAGCATCAGGAGTTCTTCCAGGGCGAGTTTGCGATTGGAAATCCCTTCAGTCGAGCCTGCCAGATACTCTTCTTCATTCATTTGATCTTGGTAGACTGCCACCGGAGGATAAAGATGGGTGAATCTCACAAGAGTTGTCAGCACCTTTTCCTCACCCAATTTCTTGGTTAGTTCTGTGTAAAGAGAGTCGCGAATAGTCTTGCCATATTCCTGGTAGTATTCCGTGATAATCAGGTGAAAAATTTCGTCGATGAGCCCCAGAGCGTTGATCTGTCCAGGAGAAATGTGAGTGGTTTGCTCTGCTGGACCTTTTTGGGTATTAATTTGCTGAGCAAACTGGCGTGCGGCTTGAAAATTAGCAAAAATTACATTTCCATTTTGGGAAAACAATAGTTGATCGAATTGGTACTTATCACGGGACGCACGGGAAACATGAAACTCCATCATCTGGACCTCTCCTTGGACCGGTTATTTACCACTCAAACAAAAGTATGCCTGAAGAATTTTATCATTCTTGCTGGAGTATGTGGGTTGTGATATTTGAACCGGAACCGCCAATATTCTGTGCCATCCCATACTTGTTGCGTTTTACCTGGGTCTGACCCGCTTCACCGCGTAATTGTTGGATAACTTCCACAAGCTGGTAAACGCCAGTTGCACCTACTGGATGCCCCCGTGCTTTAAGACCCCCTTTGGTAGCCACTGGAATTTCACTGTCAAATTTGATTTTTCCCTCGTTTGCCAGTCGGGGTGCCTGGCCGCGTTCGCAAAAGCCGCAAGCCTCCAAAGAGAGCGCCGCCATGATGGAGAATGCATCGTGGTATTCAAAGACCCCGATATCTTTGGGGCTGAGACCGGCTTGTGTAAAAGCGCGTTTAGCCGATTCTTCCGCCGCGAAAAGTCTGGTGGCTTGCTTGCGGTGCTGCAGTGAGATGGTATCGGTGACTGAAGCGGATGCAGCGACACTCACCTGAGGGTGTTCCGCATAAAGCTGCCTGTTGGTGATGAAAATTGCCGCAGCGCCATCACCTACTGGGGAGGCGTCCATCAGATTGATCGGATCACATACCATCCCAGCATGGGCAAAGTTATCGACTGTGATGGCTTTCTGGAATCGGGCATAAGGATTGTGCACGGCATTGGCATGAGCGTTGATCGAAAATGCGGCAAAATCCGTCGTGTTCCAGCCGTACTCATACATGTACCGGCGCATGATTAGGGCATTCAGAGCGACAAACGATACCCCAAAGTCGACCTCCAGGTCCGCATCCGCGGCGGTTGCCAGGCTGGAGGTGATTTCTGCGATGGGTGAGTCGGTCATTTTTTCCACCCCGATGACCAAGGCTGATGCCAATTCCCCGGATGAGACCGCCATCAGGGCTGTTCTAAACGCACTTGAGCCAGAGCCACAGGCTGCCTCAATCCCGACACTTTCTTTATTATGATTTCCCAACCAGTCTGCGATCAACGAACCTAACTGCAGTTGTTTGTTGGCGGTACCCGACATCATGTTTCCGATAAAAATCCCCTCGGGATACCCAAGATTGGCATCCTCCATTGCCATGAGAGCGGCATCTCCAGCCAATTCTTTTAATGATTTATCCCAATTTTCTTTTACAGGGGTTTGACCAATCCCCGCGATTAGAACTTTATTCATTCATTGCCTCTTCAGTAAGCATGTTTCTTCCAATTTTAGTAGAAAATCCTCTCCAGGACTATCAAGTTTAAGGTTGGCGCTAAAAGTATAATCAAGTGCAACAATGGAAATGGAGAGAAGGATGGAAATAATCGATATTAGCGTGCCAATTGATGAAAATCTGCCCACCTGGCCTGGTGATCCCGAAGTCAGGGTTGAATGGTTCGAAGAAATAGGCAAAGGATCAGACGTGAATATCTCCAAAGTAAGTTTTGGTGTTCACGCCGGCACGCATATCGACGCGCCGCTGCACTTTATTGAGGGCGGTGCTGGTTTGGATGAACTGCGCCTGGAAGATATGATCGGTCTGGTCCATGTGGTGGAAATTCCCTATGATGTGGATGTCATCACTGCCCTAACTTTACAAGCCCTGCCAGAAATCATATACCCGAGGGTACTTTTCAAGACTAGGAATTCGCAGCTTTGGGCATCCAAGCGGCCTAATTTCCAGAGGGATTATGTTGGGATGGATGAGAGCGCGGCTCAGATATTGGCCGATCAGGGAGTAAAACTGATTGGGATTGACTACCTGTCGATTGCTCCCTATGAACATACCGCGCCTGCCCATGAATTATTATTGAGACGCGGGATCATCATTCTTGAAGGTGTGGATCTCAGCCAGGCTCAAGCTGGGATTTACCAGCTTATCTGCCTGCCCCTGAAACTGACATCACGGGAAGGAGCGCCTGTGCGCGCGGTATTACTGCGTTAAGGGGCAAAACCAGCCAATATTGCGCGTAGCAAATAGCTATCCTTCTTCAATCAAAGGCATCGTCAAAAGATGAAATGCCAGTGTTTCAAGATCCCGCGCTTTCTTCGAATCCCCTAATTCTTCCAAGATTTCATCAATATGCAAACGAATCACCGGGTCATCACCTACAAAGCGGTAGGGGTCCATATCTCCTGAAAAAATATCTTCAAGGCCAAGTTTGGTGTACAACTCACTGACCATGCCATAGCTCCACTGGTCAGAAATCTTTAGTTCATCCGCGAGGTCTCTCCGCCCAATTGAGAAAATTATTGCCAAACGGGCGATTTCCTCCTGGCGGTCAGTGAGCCCAGGAATGGTACGGCCTTTGATGACAATACGGTTGTTTGGCATGGCATAATTGGCACGATACGCAGCTTCAAGCGTTCCTGGAGTAAATACCACCTTACCTTCTGCAGCAAAGGTAATTGCCCAGGCTAATGATGAAACTATTTCGTCTTTTAGAATATAACCCCGAAAAACCTCAGATTTGACCCGCGCAAAAACCCTTGGTTCAATTCTGGTACCGATGCAAAGCACTTTTACCGGCATTTCCTCTTTATGCATCTCATTGATGCCGGATATGATGCCCGGATTTTCAGAAAATGAATCCAAATCGACCAGTAACATGTCCACCTTGCTCATGTGGGTTTCTCGGAATGCGCGATAATCCTCTTCACAAGTAATTTCTGAAACCACACGTGTGCGCCAATCACGAACTAATAATAGCGACATCCAATTTCGGGCAAAAACATCATCTCCCATAATAGTTACCAGAATATCTCTTGACATAGGACCTCTTTTACTGGATAGACGTAATAATGGATGAATTATAATGGGTAAAAGTTATCATCGTTAATAAAAGAGGAGTCATATGACAAAAAGAGTCGCAGTGTTAACCAGCGGTGGGGATGCTCCTGGGATGAACGCCGCCATCCGGTCTGTTGTTCGGTGTGGGGTTGGCAAGGGTTGGGAGATGTATGGTGTGCAGCACGGTTATAAAGGATTAATCTCCGGGAACATCGCCCAGATGACCACCCGGGATGTCGGCGGCATTATTCAAAAAGGCGGCACAATTTTAGGAAGTACACGTTGCCCTGAGTTTATGACCGTGGAAGGCAGAAAACTTGCCATCCGAAATATGTATCAGGTCGGATTGGACGCTCTGGTAGTCATCGGAGGAAACGGTTCTCAGAGTGGCACTTATGAACTGCACAAGATGGGTTTCCCGGTGGTCGGAATTGCCTCCACCATTGACAACGATCTGTGCGGATCAGACATCACGATTGGCGTGGATACAGCTCTCAATATTGCGCTAGAAGCTATTGACCGCCTTAAGGTAACCGCATCTTCACACCAACGCGCATTCATTCTGGAGGTTATGGGGCGAAAGTGCGGGTACATCGCCCTGATGTCAGGCATAGCCGGCGGAGCGGAAGCGATCACCCTTCCAGAAATCCCCACAGACCCTGAGGAATTGGCGCAAACTCTGCAGCTGGCATACGAACACGGGAAATCTCATGCCATTGTCGTTGCTGCCGAGGGCGCAGATTATAATGCCACTACATTGACTGAATACTTTGTCGCAAATAAGGAACGCCTGGGTTTCAGTGTCAGAAGCACCATCTTGGGTCACGTTCAGCGTGGGGGAACGCCGAGCGCTTATGACCGCACCCTGGCAAGCCGCCTGGGATTGGGAGCGATCGAAGCGCTGGATCGGGGAGAATTAGGCGTTTTAGTCGGTTTAGTTGCCGATAAGGTTACCGCTACACCGCTTGAAGAGATAGTTGGGAAAACCAAAGGTCTGGATTTGGAGTTAGTTCGCTTGGCGAAAATGCTGGATTAAATGGTTTTTGCTTTCAGATAAGCTTCGATAAAACCGTCAATATCCCCGTCCAAGACGGCTTGGGTATTGGCGGTTTCATATTCCGTTCGATGATCCTTGACCATTTGGTAAGGGTGGAGCACGTATGAACGGATCTGACTGCCCCATTCAACCTTCTTAAACTCCCCTTTTAGCTCGGCGACAACCTCGTTATGAGCTTCCTGGTTCAATTCGAACAGACGGGATCTCAAAACCTTGAGGGCGTTTTCCCTGTTTTGAGTTTGTGAGCGTTCGTTTTGACAGGTCACGACCAGACCGGTTGCAAGGTGGGTGATACGGACAGCGGTCATATTTTTTTGAACGTTTTGCCCGCCCGCGCCGGAGGATTTATAGACTTCAATTACAATTTCCTCTGGACGGATGACGACTTCCTCGTTGTCTTCCAATTCGGGCAGCACTTCCACCAGGGCGAATGAGGTGTGCCGCCGGTGAGCCGCGTCAAATGGCGAAAGCCGCACCAGGCGGTGGACGCCTTTTTCAGACTCCAGGTAGCCATATGCCAGGTTTCCCTCCACCGAAATTGTCACCGACTTGATGCCAGCTTCCTCTCCCATGGTCCGATCCAAAATTTCGGTCTTATAGTTTTCCCTTTCCGCCCAGCGAAGGTACATGCGCTCCAGCATGGCAGCCCAATCTTGCGAGTCTGTCCCGCCGGCGCCGGCATGGATGGCCAGAATGGCGTTACCATGGTCATACTTTCCGGAGAGCAGTAATTCAGTCCCCTTTTGGGACAGCCGACTCTCAAGCTCCTGAACGTGTCCCTCAATCTCGGTGGTTAAAGAGCCATCATCCAGCTCCAGGAGTGACTTAAGATCCGCAATTTCAGCGGCTATTCCCTGCCATTCCTCTATGGTTGAGCTTAAATCAGAAATCTTCTTCATTACCACCTGAGCGGACTCAGGGGAATTCCAAAAATCAGCTGCTTCTGTTTGAGATTGGAGATGCTGTAATTCTTGTTGCTTTTCAGCTAAGTCAAAGATGCTCCTGGAGGGAGTGGCATTGGATTTCCAGTGCTTCGATTCGATCAGATAATTCAGACATATCTACTCCAGGAATTAACGGTCGAGAATGCCATTGACGAAGGCATCCCGATCAAATAGTTGTAAATCTTCAACTTTTTCCCCCAGCCCTGCATACAAAATGGGGAGGTTCAATTGGCTTTTAATGGCAAAGGCCATACCACCCTTGGCGGAGGTGTCCAGCTTGGCCAGGATGGCTCCGTTCAGGTTCACCGCTTTGCCAAAAGCGGCAGCCTGCTGCAGAGCGTTTTGCCCGGTGGTGGTATCCAGAACGATCCAGGAATAGTGAGGCGCGCCAGGCAGGGCTTTGGCTGCCACACGATAAACTTTCTTGATCTCTTCCATGAGATTGTAGCGTGTGTGCAAGCGCCCGGCAGTATCGATTAACACCACATCGCTCCCGCGCGAGATGGCTGATTTAATGCCATCAAACGTAACTGCGCCGGGGTCGCTATCCTGTTGGGCGGAGATGATGGGTACATCGATCCTTTTGCTCCACACTTCCAGTTGATCCACAGCGGCAGCACGGTATGTGTCCCCAGCCACCAGGAGCACCTTTTTACCCATCTTTTTATAGCGCGCAGCCAGTTTGGCGATGGAAGTGGTTTTCCCGGATCCGTTGACTCCCGCGACCATTATGACTGTAGGCTGATGGGAGAGTTCTGGTTCGACCGGCTGATCCAATAGGCTGGTCAATTCAGTTTTTAGCAGCTCAAATAATTGATCCATCCGAGTCAGACCGAGCTGGTGTACCTTTTCCTGGCAATGATCAATGACTGACAGGGTGGTATCAACACCAATATCAGCCTGGATCAACAGTTCTTCCAACTCATCCCAGCTGTGTTCGTCAATCTGGGTAGCGCCGAAAAAAGTGGAAATCCGTCCAAAGGTGACATTTCTGGTTTTTTCCAGACTGTCACGCCATTTCGTAAAAAAGTCAGCCATAGGTTTTGTATTATATCATTGGGTCTGTTGACTGCTTGCCAGTTGACCACAGCCAGCCTGGATATCCACACCCCGGCGCAAACGCACCGTGGTCGGGATGCCGCGCTCCATCAACGCATTGTAAAAGGCTTGCACCTGTTCATTTTTGGATCCGCGCAGAGGATAGTCTTTGCTGGGGTTCAAGGCAATCAGGTTGACATGACAGAGCATGCCTTTGAGTAGACCCGCTAATTGGGCTGCTGATTCAAACGAATCATTCACCCCGGCAATTAATGCATATTCAAAAGAGATCCGGCGGTGGGTTCTGTCAGTGTAGTCACGACAAGCTGCCATGAGCTGCTTTAACGGGTAGAGTCGGTTGGCTGGCACCAATTCTGAGCGCTGAGTGTTATCGGCTGAATGAAGACTGACTGCCAGGTTCACCTGCAGCCCTTCTTCTGAGAATCGCTCGATTTTGGGGATGATGCCAACTGTGCTGATGGTGATGCGGCGCGCTCCAAAATTCAATCCCTCTGGATCAGTCAGGCGGCGAATGGACTGCATGGTTGACTCGTAGTTTAAAAAAGGCTCTCCCATACCCATATAGACGATATTTGTCAAATTATTATCTTCAGCGCGTAGTTTTCGCATGTAATGGATAATTTGCCCGAGGATTTCTCCTGGGGACAAGTTGCGTTTGAACCCCATCTGACCAGTCGCACAAAAAACGCAGTCCATCGGGCAGCCCACCTGGGTGGATATACACAGGGAATTTCGGGCGGTATAGCGCATCAATACCGTTTCAACATTCATTCCGTCATGAAGCTGAAACAATGCCTTCTCGGTGAACCCGTCCTCAGATTTCAAAAGCTTCTGTGTTTCAATGGGTTCGATAAGAAATTCCGTTTCCAACATTTCCCGCAGCGCAGTGGGTATGTTGGCAAACTGGGAGAAATCGGTGTAAAACTTATCATACAGACCTGTCAGGATTTGTTTGGTCCTGAACGCGGGCTGACCAGCCTCCTTTAATTTGGCGGCTAAAGCCGGTTTATCCAAGTCGTAGATTGAAGCCTTATCCATATAAGAGGTCAGAAAGATCTTTGGCAATTAAATCTGGCGCCGGCGACCAAAGTGAGGCTTCTTCAAGTGTCGAGACGCCAGAAAGCACCAGCCCCGCCAGACAGCCGGCGCTTTGCGCGCTGGCAACATCTGTTTCCAGGCGGTCTCCGATCCCGAAGGTTTGCTCAGGTGTGGTTCCCAGAACCTCGAAGGCATGTTCGTACATGGCTGTGAAAGGTTTTCCAATGACCAGGGGCTCCTGACCGGATGCAGTGGCAATGGCTGAGACCATGGTCCCCGCGCCCGGGTAAAGCCCTTGTGGTGTGGGGTAGGTCGCATCCGCATTTGTCGCGATAAATGGAGCTCCCGAGCGCACCAATAAGGCAGCGTTGCGGATTCTATCGTAGGTTATTGAAGTATCGAGGCCGACCACCACCATATTGGCGAGCTGAAAGTCCTCCTCTGAGGCGACTTGGAAGCCTTTGTGCAGGATTACGCGCTTGAGCGAAGGAGATCCGACCACATAAACATAACTTCCCTGGGGAAAATGGGCTTTCAAGTAATTGGCTGCAGCTTCAGCGGAGGTAATGATCTGTTCCGGTTGGATTTTGACTCCAAAGCCAAGCAATTTCTCCTGGTATTCCCCGACTGTTTTTGTAGCGTTGTTGGTGGCAAAGACCACCTTGAGATCCATATCGGAGATGCCTTTGAATATCTCAGGCAAATCTCCGATGGGTTCTGAATCATGCCAGACGACACCATCCATGTCCAAAATGAGCCCCCTGACCTGGGGAAACTTGTCAATCAGCATTGGTCCTCAAAGTTTTACAGTATTGTTGCAGGCCAGCGTAGTCTTACTTTTGCGGTGGTTGAAGCACTTTGTCCACAATACCGTAGGCGACAGCCTGTTCGGCGGTCATGTAGAAATCGCGATCAGTATCATGCTTGATGACGTCAATGGGTTGACCGGTAACATTGGCAAAGAACTGGTTCAACTCATTCTTCAAACGCATGATCTCATGAGCCATGATTTCAATATCCGTTGCCTGACCTTCAGCACCGCCTAAAGGCTGATGCAGGTGGATGGTGGCGTGAGGCAGGGCATAACGCTGCCCCTTGGCACCTCCAGCCAGCAGGACAGTGCCAAAACTGGCAGTCACACCCACAGCAACAGTGCTGATCTTGTTCGGGATCATCTGCATGGTATCCAGGATTGCCAGACCCGAGTAGATGGAACCGCCAGGGGAGTTAATGTACATTTGGATGGTTTTATCCGGATCTTCCCGGCTGAGATAAAGCAATTGGGCCACGACCACGTTGGCAACTTGGTCGTTGATTTGCGATCCTACAAAAATGATTCTTTCCTTGAGCAGGAGAGAATAAATATCATAAGCCCGATCACCACTGCCCGAGGATTCAACTACCATCGGGATGACAGACCTAAAATCGTTTTTTTCCATAAGTTTCCTTTTCTGTAAATTATTACTAAAAAGTGTAACTTAACTCTATTAGAAATACGTCATATTTCTCGAGCCAACTTCACCAACCAGGATCAGGAAACTTCGGGATCTGCTTTAGCGGGTTCTTCTTCGCTATTCACTTCTATTGGTGCGACTTCCTCCGCAACGGATTTACCCTTTTCTTCAGCAGGCGCTTCTGATTCACTGACAACGATGGATTCAGGGCAGGCAATGGTTCGTAACTGTCTGCGGATGGCATTTTCCAATACACGATTGGCGGCTTCCATCGAAATGACATTGGCAAATTTCTTTTCGCCCAGTTCCTTCTGCATATCGTTCAACTCACCACTCCTGATCAGTTCATTCAGGATAGTCGCGACTTCTTTTTCCAGATCCTCGTTACTTATCTTGATGTCAAACTTTTTTGAGAGGGCTTCCATCACCAACGAGCGTTCCAGGCGGTTCAAGGCAGTTGGCTTCACTTCTTCCTGGATAAAGGCTTCCCGGTCGGTCTTGCGAATTTTCAAGTAGACATCCAGATCCAACTGGCGGTGGGAAAGTTCGTGTTCAAAACGGTGCAAAACCTGTTCTTCTTCCTCTGAAAGCATCTGAGGTGGATACTTGATGGTGGCATTCGCCCTGATTTGATCGACCAGCCCAGTGTAATACGAATCATCGTAGCTCGCGTCCCCTTCAGTTTGGAGGCGTTCGCGGGCTGCTTTTTCAAGATCTTCGACTGTTTCGAAGTCCCCCATGGATTTTAGGAATTCCTCGTCCATTTCAGGAAGTTCCAGGGCTTTTACCGATTGGATATTCACCTTGAAGAGGGCTTGTTTACCTCGGAATTCCTCTTCGTTGCTGTCCACCGGGAACTCGTGAGGGATTTCCACGATTTCACCGGCTGAATGACCGATCAGTAAACGGGCAAAGCCTTTAAATGGCCATTCATTTCCCGGTTCCTCAGTTTCGGTGGGGATCAAAATCTGCTGAACGCTCGATTTTACCAGGATTGGATCAAGCCCCTCTTCCGGGTTGGTGTTCTCCGCTTCCAGGGTAACGTAAAGCAGATTCGCTTCTGCAGCGGGCGTCTCCACCGGAACGATGGTTGCGGCATTCCTGCGGGTCTTGGTAACAAAATCCTGGACATCCTCGTCGGTAATCTGATGCGGCTCATAGGATTTACGAAGTGAGTCAATATCCCCTAATTCAACCTCAGGCTCCAGTGGAACTGTGAATTCAAATACTGGTGGGTTTTCGCTTTTAATGGTGTCCAAATTTCCCGGTCCATAGGGTTTTACGGCAGCTTCCTGCAGCACATCCGGGTATACCTTGTCCAGCATCAGCTCGACAGCTTCCTCGGTAATGGCGGCTTCACCCACGTGTGTAAGCACCATGGAATAAGGTGCCTTGCCAGGACGGAATCCAGGGATGCGGGTGCGTTGGGCGATTTTACGGGCAGCTTTGTGTTTATACTGTTCAAGCAGCTCTGTCTCAAACTCAGCGGTAATTTTTACCTGGTGGTCATCTGTAAATTCTTTTTGTAGCTTCAAAATAAACCTCTCGTATATTCGATAAATGCCAGTGGGGAAAGAGAGGCTCGAACTCTCACGCGTTGCCGCACATGATCCTAAGTCATGCCTGTCTGCCAATTCCAGCACTTCCCCTCGAAGGGAAAATTATAAGCGAGAGGGAAGTGTAAGTCAACAACTGTGCTTCGGTAACATTATCATTTGACTTGACACTCAACGCGCGGAGAGGTGTGATTCACAACACAATGAACGTAATTAAGAATTGTTGCGGTTTTGGGCTTGACGAATTAATCTTGTTGTAGTAGCAATGAGGGTTAATAGATTTTCTTCTATTTTAAGAACACAAGGGTAGGTGTATTATGAAAAAAAGATGGATTGTTGTTACATTCATATTCATTATTACTCTACTGATACTTTCAATTCCTCCTATCCAGAAAAACGATGCTGAAAGCAAAGGCGCAACCATACTCTTAAACAAGAAGGAAAATGAAGTTACAAAAAACTCCTTCTCGCTTGTTGAAGCGAAAAACTTGATTCTTTCCTCGGTTCACAGTGATAACGCATTGTTTCTGCTTTCATTGGAAAGCAAGAACGATCCCTCAGACACAACCTCGTCTGGAACAAATGGAGAACGTTGTCGGTGGACAGGAATGGTTACTGATGATTTAAGATCCTCTCTTGCCACCATTGTTGAAATAAAAAGTGGTGTAGTGGAAATAATAAGTGAACAACCGCGACCAGATGGAATGGGGGTATTGGAAGGTCAAATATTAATAGATAGCGCTGATGCATTTAAATTGGCATCCAATGCGAAAGAAGGATTCGGACCAGCGGATGATAAGAATATCGGAATTAACTTTATTCTGAGTTCGAGTTCCAATGGATTTTTAGTGGTGACCGTTGTGGGTTCAATACGAGAGAAATCCGCCTATGTTACAGTTGATGTCTTGACTGGTGCAATTCTGAAAGCTCAAGTTCAATCTTTTGGATCAGGTGGAATTTTGTACTCGGACGACGCCGGTGAAAGCTGGCAGGCAAGCAATGTAGATAACTTAATGGTCTCTGGTTTGGCCAGAGACCCTCTCCAAGATAATCATGCATATGCTACCGTTATTGTTAACGATCGCATCGAATTGTTTGAATCCTCTGATGGAGGTGCAACTTGGATTTCAATAGGCAAACTTCCCGAATCAAGTGGTTCGTGGGCATATGATATCAACTGCACAGCCTTGGGAGAACAAAGATACATTCTGGTGGGAACTTCATCAGGGTTATTGATATCAGTAGATGGAATCCATTGGAAAGACATAGATAATTTACCTGGGGGCACGGTTCAATGGATCAGCTCAATTTACGATGCAGGTCTGACGCGGATCGTTGTCAGTATCGTTTCTGGTGATGAACCTGGTGTATATTCCAGCCACGATTTGGTTAACTGGGAACAACTCGATACGAAACCATACCGTTTTTCTCCATCCTATGATGGGAAAACCATTTTGTTAACCCACGAAGATTTAGACCAGGGGATATTACTATTCCTCAATAAAGAAAAAAATATTACATTACCAAGAAGGACACTGCATGCTGCCGGTGACTATGAAACATCAGATTTCCTGATCATAGAAGCTGATCACTCCGGTGTAAGAAAATTGGTTGGGAATGAATTTGTAAGTGTATCTTTAGTGCTGTCCGGTTCTATAGGATGTTCACCCCAATTTCCGCAAGATCAACTCGTTATCTTAGGCGGTTTTAGAACAGGGATATATCGGTCAACAGACGATGGGGCAACTTGGACACTCGTGCTGGAAGACCCTTCCTTGATTGTTTCAGGGACCAACGAAATAGCAGACTTAACCTTTTTGTCAAACAGGAATACAGTGTTGATAAATCTGGGAGGCATGGTATGGATGGACATTTAACAAAAACATCAGCATTGTTTGCACGAATATTTTCAATTGCAATCATAGTATCTGGTCTCCTTACAATGACCAGCTCCAGTGGGGTTCAGTCCCAAACTAGTTGGATTTTTGCGGATTTCACGGGATACGCAATGGGAAACGAATATGTATACGGACACTTATTAAGCCAAGGCGATTTTGCAAACCACCTAAAAGGTTATTGTAATGACCCTGCCGCTGATTGGCAGAATGGCACAGAAATATATACCTCTGACTGGATTCAAATGCGCAATCAATCCGGCTCGAGTGTTTATTACAGTCGATTTGTTTTACGTGATGTTGGTGATTTAAACTGCTTAATGGGAAACTATTGGGTTGATATTTATTTTGGGAGATATAAGTATAGCAATCAAGTCTGTTCATGTCCCGGCGTAAGTAACTCGATTTGTACAAATGCATATGCAAATTCATGTACAGACGCAACAAATTTTGGGCGATCTGTTTACGCATATCAGGTAGACCCAATTTACTAAATCACGTGTATTAAAACTTGTTGCATAACCTATTAATCAGTCGCTATGAATAAGGTGAAACACTCCTTACACTCAAGGTAAAGCAAGGTGACCAATGTGGTGCCCAAAAAACTGTATTGCACCAATCTGAACGAGCTACTTTATCTCCCGTCTGGAGAATGGTGCGAAAAAGATACTTGCAGCAAAACGAAATCATTTGGGGGATCGAAAATAGTCTCCACCGGGTGTTAGATATTGCTTTTTCTAATGAAGACCATAGTTGAGTTCGAAAAGACAATGTGTCTCAAAATTTCTCCACCATCAAGCATCCGACACTAGGCATCAAGTCTAAACGGTTGAGATAGAGTGTGGAACGCCGATTATTTCCTGAAAGTATTGGCTTAACAAAATGCGATTGCCCTGGGGTTAGAATAATTCGGCTTGACGCTATATATTTATCGTGTAAAATTCAAAGGTTAACATTTTAATTACACATCTTTGCGAGGAAGAGAGAAAATCTTAGCTTGCAAAGGTTTCTGAAAGGAACTAGCATGCCAAAACGAACCTATCAACCTAAAATACGACGACGCGTGCGCGTTCACGGTTTCCGTGCCCGCATGTCCACCAGTGATGGTAAAGAAGTACTGAAAAGAAGAAGATTGCGTGGAAGACACAAATTGGCTCCGACGGCCAACAATCATGTCAAGCGAGTCCGCTGGTAAAAGCATTTACGATCAGCCTTGTAAAAAGACCCTGCTTTCATTGAGGAAAATACCCTATCGTATTAAGAGTTCAAGAGAAATTCAATCCATCCGCCAAAAGGGAAGGTCATATTCCAATCGATTTCTAGTCTTGATTATTTCACAGAATGGTTTGGAGATATCCCGGGTGGCTGTCATCGCAAGCAAATCGGTTGGTGGCGCTGTCGAACGAAATCGATGCAAACGCCTCCTCCGATCGCGAATTTGCCGACACTGGTTTAATTTGAAACACGGTAAAGATATCCTCTTGATAGCACGAAAAGGTTTACTCGATGCAAAACCCTGGGAGGTTGATGCTTCGGTGGAACAGTTATTGACAAACGCCGGTTTGCTTTAGAAAAAAGTTAGATGGTACAAGAATCTTTGCCGGAAAGTGTGCATAATTTTTCGGACCCTCCATTAAGGGACCTGAAAGTTAGTTTGGGCAACCTTCCACGCCTGGGCATACTTCTGCTCATCAAAGCATATCAGAAAGTGGTTTCCCCGGCTCTGCCCCCCAACACTTGCCGGTTTTACCCAACTTGTTCACATTATGGCTACCAGGCTGTTTACAAATATGGTTCGATCAAAGGAAGCTGGATGGCACTAAAAAGAATTTTTCGATGCAATCCATTCAACCCTGGTGGCATTGACCCTGTACCTTGAAATTGGAGATGAATGAAGAAAAATAGATTTACCCTGTTCTTTCTCTTTGCCCTTGTGGCAGCCCTGTTGACAGGATGCGCTATGGGACCGCGTGCCGAGAGTACGCCTGGATTAAGCGCAGATGATTCTGCAGCTTATGTCGCTTATCAGCAGTTTGTTTACAAAGTGGATGGCAAATCCGGCAGCGAGCTTTGGCGATACCCCGAAACAGGGACGGTTCAGGTGGTGTTGTATGCCTCTCCTTTGGTGGCTGGGGAATACTTCTATGTTGGCGATTTAGCGAACAAGTTTCATCAGCTTGATCTCTCGGACGGATCGGAAAACTGGACTTTCGCCGATGCCAAAGGTTGGTATCAAGCCAAGGCAGCCAGCGACGGCTCCCAGATCATTGTCCCCAATAGTGACCGAAACGTGTATTCTCTCGACCTGGATGGAACGCTCAATTGGACGTATTCAAGCGAATATGGCTATCTGGCTGAGCCTGTCATCCTGGATGATTCGGTGATCATCAGTTCCCTGGATCATAATGTGGTCAGTTTGGATAAAGGTACCGGTGAAGTGAATTGGAAGGCTGAACTAAAAGGTTCTGTGGTCTCCGCACCGTTATTCGATGCAGAAAACAACCGTCTGTACATCGGAAGTCTTGGAAAAGAATTCGTTTCAATGGATAGCCAAACTGGAGAAATCAACTGGACATTCACCGCGGATGGCAAACTTTCCAGTGTCTGGTCGACCCCCATACTCATCGAGAATAATTTGATTGTTGCGGATGAGGAGGGAAAAATCTTCTCTCTTGATCCAGAAACAGGCACGGTTCTGTGGACCCTCAATTCAGGTAGCGAGATAATGGCCGGTTTACTGGCTATTGACGGAGGCTTTGTGGTTGCCCTGGAAAACGGAGATGTTCGTGCTTACGACCTGGAACAAAATCCCTTGTGGACGCGAACGATTGAAGGTGAAATTTACACCACGCCGGTTTTATTAGGTGACACCATTATCGTTGCAGTGACGAAAGGTGAAGCTTTGCTCTATAGTTATGATCTGATCGGCAACCCGGGTTGGTCTTTCACACCAGCTAAATAAGAGGAGTACATTACCATGTGGAATACAATCATTATCCAGCCATTTACAAATGTGCTCCTGGCAATCACCATGCTTGTTCAAAACTTTGGTATTGCCATTATCCTGTTCACATTATTGATTAAGCTCATTACCTATCCTTTGACAGCCAAGCAAATAAAGCAAACGGCTGCCATGCAGCAGTTACAGCAAGACCCTCGTTATAAGAAAATGATGGTCAAGTACAAGGATGATAAGGAAAAACTTTCCCAAGAACAGATGAAGTTATATAAGGAGCTTGGGGTCAGTCCATTTGGATCCTGTTTACCCACTTTGATCCAATTCCCAATCATCATTGGTCTTTATCAAAGCATCATCAAAGCGATGGCGGCGACGCCAGTGGAGATGTTACGTCTGGAAAGGATCATTTATCCATTTCTTGATCCTACCAAGATTCTCCCGATTCAAAACAGGTTCCTGTGGATGGATTTGGGACAACCGGAAAGGTTGCAGGCTTTTGGGGTTTCAATCCCAATCCTGGCTCTGATTGTTGTCGCCACCACATTCCTGCAGAGCAAGGTCATGGAACAGCCCGCGGATCAGGATAACCAGGCTGCCGCCATGACACAAAGTATGAACATCTATATGCCGATATTAATGGGCTGGATGGCTTATTCACTGGCTTCTGGTTTGGCGCTGTATTTCCTAGTTAGCAACGTTGCCACGATCCTGCAATACACGTTTCAAGGTCGCACTGATTGGCATCGGATCTTCCCGTTTATCAAGGCAAAGACGCCCGCTCCTGTCATCCTGACCACTTCAGTAGCGCTTGCTGGTCTGGATGACGAGGATGAAGATGAACCTGAGCAGGCGCCGGTAAAACCTGCTCCACGACCTTCCGCTCGTTCGGCGGTGAAACAACAGCGGCCAAAAAAGAAAAGATAACTCCTCGCTGACTGCGTAGGAAGAATGACGAGCAAACATGACAATTAATAAAACCACATTGGAAGTCATCGCTCCCACTATTGAAGAGGCGGTTGACAAAGGCTTGTCGGAGTTGGGGCTGACCGAGGAAGATGTTGAGGTCGAAATTTTGGATGAAGGCAAACGGAATCTATTTCGTTTTGCCTCCCGCCAGGCACGCATTCGCCTTACCGTAAAAAATCCAGCGGCTGCCATCGGCGGATCCACCTCAATGCCAGTGGCATCACAAGCAGAAAGTTTCAAGGTGGCTTCTCCTGCAGAAGCTGCGGTGAAAGTCGTGGTCGCTGTCTCTCCTGATGCGACCATTGCAGATGAGTTGGAAGATGAGCAGTTGATTGTGAAGGAAACCTTACTCGAAATCCTGACGAAGATGGGTGTCAAAGCCAAGGTAAACATCTCTTCACTCGAATCAGAAGCCGGTGAGAAACCGGTAATCCTGGCGAATATCGAAGGGGAAGACCTCAGTTTCTTAATCGGCAGGAAATCAGAAACGCTCAATGCTCTTCAATACATCCTGAGTCTGATGGTCAGTCATAAAATAGATCATTGGATCCCGATCCAGGTGGACGTTCAAAATTACCGTGCCAGGCGTGAAAATGAGCTTAAGAAGTTGGCCAGGCGCATGGCAGACCAGGTCATTGCCACTGGTCGGAAGCAGTATTTTGAGCCCATGCCAGCCAATGAGCGCCGGATTATCCATATGGAACTGCGTAATAATGACCGGGTCCAGACTGAGTCTGTCGGTGAAGAACCCAACCGGAAAGTCAGCATTTTCCTGAGTCGCTAACTGGCAATCAGCCGAATCGAGTAATTGAGAAAACCATGCGTGCAGTTGACATCATCATCAAAAAAAGGGATAAAGAAATTCTCAGCAAGGAAGAAATAGAATTCCTGATCTCCAATTACACCAATGATGCCATTCCTGACTATCAAATGGCCGCATGGGCAATGGCTGTATTGCTCAATGGCATGGTCAATGAAGAGATTACTGACCTGACACTAGCCATGGCTAATTCTGGGGACATACTGGACTTGAGCCAGGCAGTTCCGCTTGCGGTGGACAAACATTCGACTGGTGGAGTCGGGGATAAGACGACACTAACGGTGGCGCCCTTGGTGGCTGCCTGCGGTCTGCCAGTCGGAAAGATGTCCGGGCGGGGGCTGGGTTTTAGCGGCGGAACCATTGACAAGCTGGAATCCATTCCAGGTTATCAGGTCAACCTCACCACGGACGAATTTATTCATCAATTAAAAGAAACAGGCATAGTCCTTACTGGTCAAAGCGCTGATTTGGCTCCGGCTGACGGCAAACTTTATGCCCTGCGCGATGTCACCGGCACAGTACAATCCATCCCCTTGATCGCCTCTTCAGTGATGAGCAAGAAAATTGCCGCCGGAGCACATGCCATTGTTTTGGATGTCAAAGTCGGTCAGGGTGCCTTCATGCGTACGCTTGAAGAAGCAAGAGAACTGGCAGAAGTGATGGTCTCGATCGGTGAACTCAGCGGGCGCAGGGTGATCGCGGTACTGTCACCTATGGATCAACCCTTGGGAATGGCAGTTGGAAATGCTCTTGAACTGCGTGAAGCTGTTGAGATGCTGCATGGAATTGGTCCGGAAGATTACCGCTACCACTGCCTGCACCTGGCGGCTTATATGCTCATCCTTGGCAATAAAGCAGCGGACATTCCCAGCGGGGTTGCCATGGCTGAAAAAGCCATTCTTGACGGGACTGGTTTTCAAAAATTGTGTGAACTCGTTCTGGCACAGCATGGTGATGTGAGTTATGTAGACGATCTTGAAAAACTTCCCAAAGCCAGGCTGGTGGAACCCATTTATGCGGAGACTTCGGGCTGGATTAAAACTGTCAACGCAAAAGAGGTAGGCGAAGCATCAGTAACCCTGGGGGCTGGCAGAGCACAAAAAGGCGATGCGATTGACCAGGCTGTAGGAATCCTGGTGAAGGTCAAGATTGGTGATCCGGTTAAAGCCGGTCAGATCTTGTTTGAGGTTCATGCTAATGACCCGATCAAGCTCGGTGAGGTAAAAGAACGTTTGAAAAAAGCTGTTGATATTTCCGAACAACCGGTAGAACGGCCACCGTATTTCTGGGGAGTTATTGGAATTTAGGCAGTTTGGTTCAAAACCCGGGTGACCGGGTTTTTTTCCGGAAATTGCCAGAAACATAAAGGACTTATATGTTGAAAGTAAGAAACGATATTCGAAATTTGGCGATCATTGCTCACGTAGATCATGGGAAAACAACCCTCATTGACGCCATGCTCAAACAGGCCAAAATCTTCCGCTACAACCAAAAGGTGCAGGAAAGAATCATGGATTCAAACGACCTGGAGCGGGAACGGGGCATCACCATTCTGGCAAAAAATACGGCCATTACCATCCCAGATCCCAAGACCGGGCAGCTGGTTAAGATAAACATTGTCGACACTCCTGGGCACGCTGACTTTGGAGGCGAAGTTGAGCGCATCATGAACATGGTGGATGGCGTTTTGCTGCTGGTGGATGCCGCGGAAGGTCCAAAACCGCAGACCCGCTTTGTTTTGAAGCAGGCGATCGCAAAAAACCTCAAAACGATTGTGGTCATCAATAAACTGGACCGAAAGGAAGCCGATGTCGATCGTTCCCTCAATTCCACCTTTGACCTGTTTGTAGAGCTGGGCGCGAGTGAAGAATTGATGGATTTTCCAATTATTTATGCCAATGGTTTGGAAGGCAAGGCCGGGCTCACTCCCGACCTGGACGAAAACCTTCAAGTGCTGTTTGAAAGCATTCTCAACAACATTCCAGGTCCCGAAGTAGATTTTGACGAGCCCTTCCAGATGTTAATCACCAACCTGGGCTATGACGAATACAGCGGCGTCACCGCATCCGGAAGAATTCACGCGGGCAAACTTACCACCGGGCAATATCTGGCGAGAATTATGCATGATGGTACCATTGAGAAGATTCAAGCCCGCTATGTCTTCGCCTTTCAGGGTCTGGACAAAGTGGCAGTCGATACTGTTGAAGCCGGCGAGATCATCACCATTGGCGGTCTGAAAGATATCCAGATCGGTGAAACCTTGGCTGATATTGAAGACCCAGTGGCTCTACCTATTATCAAAGTGCAGCAGCCAACCGTACAGATGACATTTGGGGTCAATACTTCTCCTTTCTCCGGTCAGGAAGGCAAGTGGAGCACCTCGCGCAAATTGTGGGAACGCCTGACCCAGGAGTTAAGAACCAATATTGCCTTGAGAGTAACACAAACGGAGAGCAAGGATGTTTTTCTTGTCTCAGGCCGCGGTGAGCTGCATTTGGGAATTTTGATTGAAACCATGCGCCGCGAGGGTTATGAATTCCAGGTTTCCCGCCCAGAAGCGATCGTGATCACTGGAGAAGATGGCATTAAATACGAACCGTTTGAAGAAGTCCATGTGGATGTGGATTCAGAGTACGTTGGTGCGGTGGTGGAAATGTTGGGTGAGCGCCGTGGGAAGATGACCGGCATGGCGAATAATCCTGATAACACGGTCCATCTCACCTATTCCATGCCGACCAGGGGCTTGCTGGGGTTCAGGTACAAATTCCTGACCGTTACCCGTGGCAAGGGCGTTTTGAACAGCTTTTACTCAGGCGATGAACCGCTGGAAGGTACCATTGAAAGCAGGCAATCCAGTTCCATCATCGCGCGAGAGGCTGGCGTTTCCTCCACGTATGGATTAAAAAACGCTGAGGAACGGGGACAACTTTTTATTGGCCCAGGCGTGCCCATTTATGAGGGCATGATCGTGGGAGAAACACCCAGACCACAAGACCTATCGATCAATGTTGCCAAGAAGAAGCACCTGACCAACATGCGTCAATCCATACGAGATTTGGAAGATAGGCTTAATCCACCCCGGCAGCTCAGCCTGGATGAGATGATTGAGTATATTGGACCAGACGAACTGGTGGAAGTAACGCCAGCCAGCCTGAGGATGCGCAAAAGGATTCTGGAGACGCATTCCCGCTTGCGTTCGGAAAAATCCGGAGAAGTTGAAGAGGACTGAAGCTTTTTTCTCGAATAATGGCTGTTTGTTCAGCCAGGGAAGAAATGGCTTTGGCGGCCAGGTATTTCTGTGTGAAAGACAAAAAGATCCCCCGCGAAAGGCTGTGTACTCAGTTCTTGGGGCGTAAGCTCCGTGGAAGCTGAAGTGATATAAAGGTCTTTTAGATCCTCGCCTCCGAAAGCGATTGAGGTCGGTCTGGTAACTGGCAGCAAGAGTTCCTGCTGAATCTCTCCATCGGGCGAGAGTTGGAGGATCTTGCCCCCATCCCAGATGGCACTCCAGACATTCCCGCCGGAATCAACACAAAGGCCATCCGGTGTCCCCCAATATAGGCTGCCTGCCAATGAAAAGAAGATTTCAGGATCAGATAAGTTGCCATCCTCCGGGTTAAATCTATACCGGAAAATGGTATGTGTGCCTGAGTCTGTGAAATAACATGTTCGAGCATCCAGGCTCCAATCAATCCCATTCGCAATGGTGACACCATCCAGAACCTGTCGATGGGAAAGTTGCGGGTTCAGCAGGAACAACCCTGCTTTGGCGGGTTGCCCCTTGCTCCCCGCCCAGAGTCGGCCCTGAAGATCCACCCGCCCGTCATTCATCATGATGCCGGAGTTAGGTTCATACAAATCCATGATCTTTATCGGCCTGCTGTTTTCTTCTGACCAAAAGGCGAAGCCCAGTTCAGTTGCCAGGATCAGACCTCCATTTCCGCGAAAGCCGAAGCAACCAGTCTTGACCCCCAGGTTAAATTTCTCCAAGGCATGATCCAGCGGATTTAGCCGGAAAAGCATATCTTTCTCGATGTCCACCCAGTACAGGCGTTTCTCGACAGGATGCCAGAGTGGGCATTCACCGAGAATATTTCCCACTCGAAGGAGAGGTTCTTTCAAGGTCGTTATCTTGTGCATTTTTGATTTCTTTATTCAATTTTACCAGCTGGGTCAATTTCCATTATTGCCCCATCAAAATTGCTAATTCTTGTCATTCCACTCCCCGCATGAGGTCAATGGGGGTGTTAAAATTAATGGTATATTGAACCAAATCCACATCTCGATTTGGAAGAACCTTGGGACATCAACAAATGGCATCAGAAAAACCCACTGAAAGCACCAGCATAAAAGATTATTACCCAAAATTATTGAAAAATCCAAAAACCTACCCCTGGCTTACCCTTGTTTTGTTCATGTTGGCAGGAGCATTGATCGGGGGGTTGATAAGTTTTTTCTTGCATCCGGTTTATGAAGCAAAAGCTGTAGTCAGCACCAATATGGAGATCGTCCAGAACGCTGGGATCTCCGAGATAATGGTGGACGCTGAAATCGATCACGTTGGTGAACTGGTTTTTCATCCTGACGTCATCAATGCTTTGATTGTAAGCGAGGCTGAATTCGGCAATACTCTGACCCTGGAAGATCTGAAAATGGATGGCAGTGTTGAACGCCGCTTGATGACTACGGTCATCAAGTATAGAGATCAGGATCCCGAGGTAGCGGCAAGGATAGCCTCAGAATGGGCCAGGTTGTTTTATGAGCGATTATCAGTGGCGTATGAACATGCCGTCGTTCTTTCTGAAGCCAAAACGCAACTGGCAGCTTTGGACGCGTGTGTAAATGATCCAACCAAGGCACTGACGGAGTTATGTTCCTCACTCACTGCTGAAAAATTGGATAATGAATTAGTCAAACTCAAGCAGGTGATCGTCACAGAAAGTCCACAATCACTTGGACTGACGAAAGATCTCAATGTCAGCCAATATCAGCCAGCTGCAGTACCAGAAAAACCATTGAACTACAACCGAGGTGCCTTAATTTTGGCCGGAGCACTAATTGGACTATTGGCAGGGCTGGTTTTTATAGAGACAAAACCAAACAGAGACGCTCAAAATGAAGCATGATTTTTGGGAAAGTCTGACCAAAGTCACTTGGGCACTACTGCTGGTTTGTTTGCCTTTTACCAGCTTTCCTGCCATTTCACGCCTGTTTGGGGGCACTTCCGTGGCGCCGCTATCGGCGGTGTTCCTGGTAATCCTGCTGGTAATATTTATGATACCCTATGGGATTTCACATAGGTCCATTCCCCGCCAAAGCTTGCCCCTCATTATTTTCGTGATTTTGGCGCTGGTTGCTACAGCGTTCGGGAATTTTCTTTCTATTCCATCCTTTCGGGATATTCCTGCCTGGAGGAACTCACTGGAAGGTTTGATTACCATATTTGTGGGGGTAGGGTTTTATCTGGTCACCACCCTCATCATCCGAGATACCGATATGCTCAAATCTACTCTCCGATGGATCAATTTGGGCGGCCTAGTCATTATTATCGTCAGTCTCGTACAGGCGCTCTCATGGCTTTTAACTGATGGCTACCCACAATTTTTATGGCAAATCCAACCCCTTTTTACCTCCAATGGGCTTTTATATGCCGGGCGGGTGAACGGAGTAGCTTTTGAGCCATCATGGTTGGCACACCAACTGAACACCTTATATATTCCGCTCTGGCTGGGCTTATCTGTGAAGAGGTTTTCTTGTTATAAACGCAAACTTTTTAATAAGATCAGTTTTGAAAATGTTCTGTTAGCTCTTGGGTTGATTGTCTTGTTTTTGAGTTTTTCTAGGATTGGCTGGCTCACCGCAATCTTTATGATTGCTTTTGTCATTTTTCATTCAGCCAACAAACTAATGAACACCTGGCTCTCAAAACATTACGAGGGAACTGGCAAAAAAAATACTCCGGCGATCCGTTTCCTTACAAAATTGGGATTATGGCTTGTACTGCTTGTCCTTTTTGCTTTGGTAATCCTCTTGATTGGAATGGTACTGACTCATATTGATCCAAGAATGGTGCAGTTGTTCGATATCGAACGATATCGAAAATATGGCATTTTGGGTTGGGCAAGCCAGCTAGGTTTTGCGGAACGGATAATTTACTGGATGGCAGCCTTTCGGGTGTTTCTAAACTATCCCTGGTTTGGTGTGGGAATTGGCGGAACCGGGTACTTTTTCCCTGCTGTGGTTCCGGAATTTGGCTTCAAACTTCCGGAGATTATCCGAGCAGCTGGTATGGACACCTTTATTCCGAACGCCAAAAACTTGTGGGTGCGCCTGCTTGGTGAAACTGGAATCATTGGCTTTACCTTCTTTGTTTCCTGGGTTTTTATCCACTGGCGCGATGCTGCCCACCTGGATAAAGACGGTCAGCCTTCGATTGAAAAAGCCTGTGGATATGCCGGTAAGCTGTTCATCCTGGCTTTGATTGTGGAAGGATTCAGCATGGATACTTTTGGTCTGCCATATTACTGGATTGCCCTGGGTCTGATTGCGGCGACAAAACGGTTAAGCCCGCCTGAATCGTCTGTGCTGCTTGGACCAATGCCAGTAGAAACAGATACTCCTTCAGAGATGTAGCGGAGACAATTCGCTTGAAAAACTGGGGATTTTGATCTCGGTTGTTTATGCTTTTGCTCTATGTCCGCCAAGGATGTCCATGTCCGTTCGCCGGTTTGTGATTAATTCTCAATCTCATGGAATTTTCAATGTCTGCCCTGATGATCAATTCTTTGCAGACACCAAAACTGAGGAATCAAATTCTGTCAGGTTCTTCTTTCCGCAAGCAAACATGCACAGGGTCAATTCTTCTTTGGTCAGACGGATCTTCTTCGATAGACCTTCATAACCATTTTCAGCGGCTCGCAAAAACGGACCAGCCATTCCCCCCATAGTTGCCCCCAATGCCAGGCTTTTTGCCAGATCAATTCCATCCTGAATGCCTCCAGAGGCAAAAATCAGGGCGTTGGGCAGTGTATCATGGATTTGTTTGAGGCAATCAACGGTTGGTATGCCCCAATCCCTGAATTTGGAGGCAAGTACTGCCCGCTCAGGATCAACCTGACGGTACATTTCCACTTGCGACCAGGAGGTTCCGCCAGCGCCAGCCACATCAATTACGGTCACGCCGGCTTCCAGCAATTTCCGCGCCACATCCTGGTTTATCCCCCAGCCGACCTCTTTCACGATCACTGGAACAGGTAATTGGCTGCAAACCATCTCAATCTTCTTCAGCAAACCGCTAAATTGCGTGTCACCTTCCAGCTGCAAGGCTTCTTGCAGAGGATTCAAGTGCAGGATCAGGGCATCAGCGCCGGCCATATCCACAGCCTGTTGACATTCCTTCACTCCATAACCCCTATTAAGCTGCACGGCACCAAGATTGGCGAAGATCAAGGCATCAGAAGCGTATTTCCGCACTTCAAAGGTTGAAGTTAAGGCGGGATTTTCGATGGCTGCGCGTTGTGATCCCAAGCCAAGTGCCAACCCATATTCCTGGGCTGCCCTGGCGAAGAGTTCGTTATAGTAAGCAGCCTTTTCTGCCCCACCGGTCATGGATGAAATCATGATCGGTGCCAGAAGTTTTTTACCGAGAAGGCTGAGGCTGAGATCCACCTCGCCAAGATTAATCTCGGGCAGTGCCTGGTGAACAAAGCGGTAGGAGTCAAAACCACTTGAGATTGAAGAACTTACCTCTTCATTCAAATTTATCTCAATGTGGTCCACTTTTCGTTTTGAAATATTGGTATCGTTATTCATATAAGAGTGTTATATTATTGACGGTATAATTTGACAAATATCAGTCGGTAAAGCGACATTACGTACTATAATAATTGTAATGAGGTGAATATGGAAGATACATTTAATTCTGTAAAAGAAGTCATCGTTGAGGTCTTGAAAATCGATGGGGAGAACATTACGCTGGATACTCGTTTCATTGAAGATTTAAAAGCTGACTCGATGGATCAGTTTTTCCTTATTGATGGTTTCTGTGAAAAATTTGATGTAAATATATCAGATGATGCCGCCCGCAACATTCACACTGTCGCTGACGCAGTTAATGCTATCGACTCGCTGACGAATAAGTAGTTTCATGTACATCAGGAGGAGTGTGAGCTCCTCCTTTTTTATTTAAGCCACCCGGATCACTTCGCTGATTTCTTCCGGATATGAAAACAATTGAACTCCGGCTCTCATCAGGATTTCCATTTTCGATTTGGCAGATCCGGATTTTCCTTCGATAATAGCACCGGCATGTCCCATCCGGCGGTTTTCAGGGGCTGATCTCCCGGCAATATAGGCGTAAACCGGCTTGGTGACGTGGTTGGAGATAAATTCCGCGGCGAGTTCTTCGTCATTCCCGCCGATCTCACCGATCAATACAATTTGATCTGTATGCGGATCGGCTTCAAACATATCCAAGCAATCCACAAAATTGGTCCCCAGGATGGGGTCCCCGCCAATTCCAATACAGGAGCTGACTCCAATGCCGGCTTTTTTTAGTGCCAAGACCACCTCATAGGTAAGCGTTCCAGAACGGGAGACGACGCCAACATTGCCTGGGATGGCAATGTTGCCTGGGATAATGCCTGCCTTGGCTTGACCGGGGGTCAGCACTCCGGGTGAGTTGGGTCCAATCAAACGGCTGTCCGAGTTCTCCAAAAGCGAACGAACAATCATCATATCCCGGATGGGTATCCCTTCGGAGATACAAATGATCCTTCGCACTCTGGCATCAATTGATTCCATGATGGCATCTGCGGCATAGTATGCTGGCACGAAGATGACACTGGTATTGGCATCAGTCGAGTCAATCGCGTCCCTCACCGTATCGAACACAGGGATTTTGCCATCCAACACCCAATCGCCACCGCGACCTGGCGAGGTACCCGCAACCACGTTGTGTCCGTATTCGTGCATACGTTCGCTGTGATACAAACCTTCACGACCTGTTATTCCCTGCACCAGGATCCTGGATTTGTTATCGATGAGGATGCTCATATGGCGACGCTTTCTGTTGCCCTCACGGCCAAGGTCGCCGCTTCCATCAGGGTGTCGGCAACAATCAAGTCAGGGTAATCTTTGAGGATAGCCTTTCCTTCATCGGCATTCGTACCCTCAAGCCTGATCACCGCGGGCAAATTTCGGTGATCGTGGGCCAGCGCCGAGATCAACCCATTGGCGACTTCGTCACACCGTGTGATCCCGCCGAAAATGTTGATCAGTAAAGCCTTAACCTTGGGATCCGACAAGATGATCTGCAAGGCAGAACTCACTTTTTCTGCGGTCGCCCCTCCGCCAATATCGAGAAAATTGGCTGGCTCGCTGCCGGCCTGCTGCACACAGTCCATGGTTGCCATTGCCAAACCAGCTCCGTTAACCATGCAACCCACACTTCCGGTGAGTTGAATGTAATTCAACCCAAATTTCCGTGCTTCGAGCTCGGCACTGCTCTCAGTAGCCTGGTCTGCCAGTTCCAACAAGTCGCGCTGACGAAAGAGCGCATTATCGTCAATGGTCATTTTCCCGTCCAGGGCAATCAGGTGCTGGTCATCAGTCACCACCAATGGGTTAATTTCCACCAGGGTCGCATCGAGTTTATTGAAGATACTCCATAAAGCCTGGGCGGTTTGTTGCAGCGATTTCCAGAGTGCATAGTCAAGCCCAAGTTTCGATACCAGTGAACGAATGGCGTAATTCTGCAGACCAATCAAAGGATTAATGGCGGTTTTGGCGATCAAATCAGGAGTATTTTCGGCCACTTCTTCAATGTCAATTCCGCCGGCACCTGAAAGGATCAGGATGGGCTTGGCAATGACCCGATCAAAAGTGATGCCGAGATACAATTCCTTTTGAAAGGTCACCGCTTTTTCGACCAGGATCCGTTGTACTGATATGCCTTTAATTTTGCTGTTGAGGATTTGATTGGAACCCAGCTCGGCTTCGCTTTCGTTTTTCACCAGCCGAACACCCCCGGCCTTGCCACGACCACCAACCAACACCTGCGCCTTCAGAACAACCGGGTAACCGATTTCAGACGCGATTTGTTTTGCTTCAGCTGGGGTAGTAGCCAACCCGGATTTGGGTACAGGGATTCCTTCACGACTAAAATAGGATTTGGCTTGATATTCGTGAAGTTTCATTAAACTCCAAAGTTTTTTATTTTCTTTATTGTATCAGATCAGCAAAAAAAATAAGGCCTGGTCAATAAAACCAGGCCTGAAATCTGACATGAAATCAGCCTTTAAGGTATTCCTGCAAGGCTTCCTTGCTGATCCGGAATGCACTGCCGATTTTGCGGGCTTTCAGTTCGCCGGCAGTAATGGCAGCAACCACATCTTCTTCAGAAACCTTTAGAAAGCCGGCTGCCTCAGAAGGAGTCATGACATCCGGAAGACCAGCCGATGCCTGCACAGCGCCTGTAGGCTGGGTTTGAGATGGCTGTGCCATCCCTGCCAATGAGCCGCTAAGCACGTTTCCAATGCCCATGCCTGCGCCGATACCAGCGGTCAGACCGGCGCCACCAGCTGGATTTTGCGCCGCGTCCCTCATCGCGTCAGCTGCCTGCAGCTGGGTGTAGGTCTGCATATCGAGCATACCCATGGCACGCAGTTCCTCGGCAGATTTGTCGGAAGGTTTGAGGTTGCCAATGTAGAAAGATTTGAGCAGCAGACCGATGGCGGCGAAATCATCCTGCCCCTTCGCCCGGACCGCGGCACTCAATTCATCAGTCAGACCAATTAACTCCAAGACATTGCTCTTGGAGGTGGTTTCGCCTAAAACATCCTGAAGTTTTGAAAGCAGCATGGTGCGCAAGCGGGTTTCAATATCCGATGTCCGGTAGGCTCCTTGAGCACCCACCAGCTGGGTCACAAACTGTTGAGGGTCTTTTACCTGGAAACTATAGGTGCCAAAACCCTGCAGCAGGGCAACACCCAAACCAACACCAGGATTGCGGACAATAATAGGTTGGGGGGTTCCCCACTTGCGATCAGCAAATTCACGCATGGAAACAAAGAAAACCTCAGCGGTAAAGGGGGTGCGGTCGCCAAAGGCTTTACCGAGCAGGTCGGTCAGGACCGGAACATTGGCGGTGGAAATGGTATGGCGTCCAGGACCTAACACATCCAACGCGCGTCCATCACGGAAAAACACCACGTTCTGTGATTCACGGACAATAACCTGAGAGCCAAATCTCAGATCGGCAACACCGGATTCAGGAAAGCGGTGGACGATCTCATCAGCCATCTCACTTGGATATTCAACAACATCAAAAATTCTAGCCATGTTAATTCCTCCAATTAATTTCTATTGAACCGATTTGCCTATTTGGCAGCTATGTCCTTCATGACGTCCGATCGTTTATTAAACGTGTCAAGGCAGCTTTGGGCAGTCGTTGTGAGATTCTTAATTGCGGCAGGTAAACCGTCGCTGCCAATTGATGCTTCCACATTATCGATGGCGTGCGATACTCCCTCGCTTAGACCCAGCAATTCCAGGTCATATTGGTAGACCTGGGCAAGGTCATCTTCTTTAATCTTGATCGCGTCAAAAAGACCAGCGTACCCATAGGAAGCTGTGCGAACCCGGTCAATGAACTGTCGGATTTTTATGGCAGCCCCTTCTAGGTCATCAATCAGGGCAAGCCCGCCCTGAGAGATCAAATCCCGCTGGACACTGGAGATCCTCTGGTATTGGCTTTCCAACTCGTTTGCTACAGTTTCCCGCAGGATCTTATCTGACATCCTGCGATCTCCACGTTCGATGTAACCTTTGAACAATGGAATTTTCGCGATTAATTTCTTTAACGCGTCTTCCTCTCCAACAACCTTGTCAAAAATATCGCTCATTTTTCTCCTTTTCACTGATTCAGAAAATGCAACATATGTATATTATCGGATAAAAAACTAATCTTCAACAGATTATCTATTGTTACAACGAGATTTGATGGAGATTATTATAATTGAAATTATAATCTGACAAATGTTTGGAGAACCTCGATGAGTTCAAATTCGAATAAAGGCTGGGGACCATTGGAATATGTGTTATTGATCATCCTGATCTTTTTGGTTCTCTTTACCGTGTTTTCCCTGTTCTGGCCGGCGATTGAACTTTTTTACAATACCAACTTGAAATGACTCTATTTTCATCTGCCATGCGCAATAAGTATTTCTTCCGGTCCAAATTGTATGGAATGGTCTGGAAGGGGGCAGATTGGATCTTTCCGCCCGAATGTTTGGGCTGTGGGAAGGAGGGTGAGGTGCTCTGTGATGAATGTGTGCAAACGATCCAACGTGTGGATGTCAATCGCTGTGTTTTTTGCGAAAAGCTCATTTCAAAGCCGGGAATTTGCCAAAGATGCCGGAAAGAACACCAATTTACCGATATTCGCTGCCTAGCGACTTTTGAAGGGGTCATGCGTGAGGCAATCCACGGTCTGAAGTACCAGAATGATTTAACTCTTGCCTATAAGCTGGCAACCCTTCTGACAATTCTGGTTCAGTCCACAGACTGGAAATTTGACCTGGTAGTACCGGTTCCATTAAGCCAAAAGCGATTGGACCAACGGGGATACAATCAAGCCGCTTTGCTGGCTAAACCGTTAGCGCTGAGCATGGAAAAGCCCTTCACGACAAGAGGTTTGGCGCGGGTCAGAGAAACGCAGTCTCAAGTCTCTCTCAACATTCAGCAGCGAAAGGAAAACGTCCAGGATGCTTTTCTGGCTGACCCGGTGATGATTAAAGGGAGGTCCATCTTACTTGTGGATGATGTGTTCACCACAGGTGCCACCATGAACGCCGCTGCGGAAGCCTTGCATGCAGCGGGAAGCCGTCAGGTCTTTGCGTTGACAGTTGCCAAGGCTGTTCATCGCAGCCAGGCAATTGAAAATACCCCAGCAAATATTGTATAATCTTAAAAATTACCCAGGAGGTTTTCATGACTCTCAAGATCGATGTTTACACGAAGGATTTGGAACTTACAGATCGTATTCACGACTACGCTACAAAAAAGGTAGGCAGGTTGGAAAGATTCTTGAACGAAATAGACGATTGCAGGGTTGATCTCGGTTATGTAAAAACAGCCAGAAATGCCAGTGACAGGTATATCGCGCAGGTCACCATCCGGGGTCGTGGCTTCATTTTGAGGGCAGAAGAACGGGCGGATAACATTTTTGCGGCTATTGATGCCACCGTGGACAAAATGACCCGCCAGATTGAACGATTTAAGGGCAAGCATTGGCACCATCGTGGCGAGGGTGCCATCTCCCAGGAAGTGGAAGCCCCGGTTGAAGAACTTGAGGATCAGGCCGGGCCGGCAATTGTCAGGCGAAAAAGTTTTGCCCTGACCCCCATGGACGAGCTTGAAGCGTTGGAACAACTTCAGCTTCTGGGTCATGAAGATTTCTTCGTATTCTACAATTCCAAAACCAGTAAAATTAATGTCCTTTATAAGCGCCGTGATGGGACCTATGGTCTCATTGATCCAATCATTGGCTGATTGACTCTATTAAACCTAAGCAGCTCGGTAGGCAACAACCGGCTGCTTTTGTGTAAAATGGCATTCACAACTGGAGATTGACCTATGGACTGTGATGATCCTCTAATAAGTAAGGCTGACGACCTGTTTTGTGACAAGGATTTGGATCTGGAGAAAATCGAGAAGGCAACTGCCAAACTTCTCGAAGCCATTGGGGAGGATCCTAAGCGCGAGGGATTGCAGAAAACCCCCTCACGTGTGGCGCATGCGTATGCTGAAATACTCGCCGGGTACCGCACTGATCCAGACGAATTGATAAACAACGCTCTTTTCACCGTAGACTATGATGAAATGGTCATCGTGAGAGGGATTGAATTCTACAGTCTCTGCGAGCATCACATGCTTCCCTTTTTTGGTTACGTGCATGTGGCTTACATTCCCTCGGGTAAGGTGATTGGCTTATCAAAAATCCCTAGAATTATTGATATGTTTGCGCGTAGGTTGCAGGTTCAAGAGCGCATGACTCAGCAAATAGCTGATTTCATCCAGGAGAGCCTCCATCCAGAAGGGGTTGCCGTGGTCGTGGAAGGCAAACACTTGTGCATGATGATGCGAGGAATCAAGAAGCAAAATTCCAGCATGACTACCTCGGCAATGCTTGGAGCATTTCGTACCCAGCATTCCACCAGAATGGAATTTCTAAATCGCATTTCTGCGGAGAGTAGTTTTCAGTAATCAGATTTCCGGCGAAATATTTCGACTCCGACGCGGGCAGTTCGAGAGACTATTTTGGGCTTCTCAATTCGAATACGAACCGCGCGGGAAGGGAAAGAATTGAGAAGAACATAGGCAAGATGCGCAGCAAGAGCTTCCACGGTGTGAAATTGGGTAGCAGAAACTTCAGCCAGCACAACTTTTGAAACCGTCGAATAGTTAATTGTGTCCAGGATGCTATCACTTAGCCCTGCTGCGTGGAGGTCCAGATATAGGGTCAGGTTGATCAACAGGTCTTGCGGTTGGTCCCGTTCAGGGTGTTTTACTCCGATGATACCATTTGCCTGTAAATCCGTGATGATGATCTTGTCCATGGTTTTCCTCTCGCTGGGATAATTTTACTGCTATTAGGACTTAAGCTTTGAAAATTGTTTGCTTCTCCATAAACCCAATTTTTCCAGACCAGGTTACTGGCGGCGCTTCCAAGCACTTGTTAAACCTGTGTCAGCATTTGGCAAAACACGGGCATGATGTTGTGGTCCTCGCGACAGAAGCCTCAACCGGTCAAAACTGCTTTTGGTTAGGCAAGCGCATTGAAGTGAAACCCATTTTACCTTTTCACCAACCTTTTCCCCAACCTTACCTGGTCTCTCCCGGAGACTTGGCGGTCATTTGCGAAAAGATAGCCGCTGAACTTGAAGGAGCAGACCGGTTCTATATTCATGATGGGGAACTTCTCCTGCCGTTTCTATACACGGTGATTCCAACCATTGTGTCTTTTCGGGACAATTATTACCCGGAGTCCATTCTTGGATCTTTCCTTTCACAGGCTGATGAAATTATCGCGGTTTCCGATTTTTCTGCCAATGTTTTAAAAGCGACAGCAGGCAGAGTCTCACCTGATTTAATCCCAAGAATTCATACCGTGCTAAATGGAATCGACACAGAGCTATTCCACACAGTTGATCCAGGCAAGATTCAAGCCTTATTCGGGATCAATCCACTCGTCAACCAGGTTATACTTCATCCGCATCGTCCCGAAGCAGGTAAAGGACTGCTTGAGACCATCCAGGTGACCGAGCGTTTAGTGAAAGATTACGGGTTTGACCAAATCCGTGTGCTGGTTCCGCAGTGGTTGGGAGAGATGAACGGCGCGGCTGAAGATGAATTTCAAGCCGCTGTTCAGGCCGAATTAAGAATTCGAAATTTGGAAAAGCATTTCATCTTTCATCCATGGCTCAGCCAGGAACACATGCCTATCTATTACTCCGCAGGAAGCCTCACCCTAAGCCTGGGAAATCTGGTGGAAGCTTTTGGAAACGTAGCCTACGAGTCACTGGCTTGTGGCACACCCAGCATTGTTGCCAGGACTGGAGCTCATCGGACTCAATTACCCGACAGCCTCATTGACAAAGTCGATTATGGTGACACAGATACAGTGGCAGAATTGGCAGCGGAAATTTTACATAATCACAGCCGAATCGAAGGGGAGAAACTGACGAAAATATTGGGGCATTTCCCGTTATCTGAGCAAATGCGTGCCTACGAAGAAATCATTGTTAATGCCTACAAAAAACCTTCACCTTTAAGCCATCCGATAAAAATATCCGAAGAGACCCGCTTCGATTTGGCGCCCTGGTGCTGCTCTTCCAAATATGGCATCTACCATGACTATCGGGCAAAGTATTTCCAGGACGAAGCTCTCGGCAGAATCCTGGAAAAAGCCACTTCCGGGATTTCGTTGGATTTGGTGCTTCAGATGGGGGCGAATTGGACCGATCTGCTAAACTGGTATCATCAAGGCATTCTGCTCCCAAGCCCGACAAGTGGTTAGATCCCTTCTCCACCATCAATACGGATAATGGTTCCGGTCATAAAATCCTGGTTCAGAATGTGCAAAACGTTTTCCGCAATGATTTCAGGGCTGCCAACCCGTTGAAGCGGGATGCGTCTTTCTGCCAGGGCGTGCATATCCACATGCTCATGACCAGCAAGCGGCAGCATCACACCGGGAGCGATGGCATTAACGGTGATGTTGGGTGCCAGTTCCAGCGCGAACATCATGGTCATTTCATTGATGGCAGCCTTGGTCAACCGGTAAGCAAAATGGTCAGGCTGATGACAAAAAACTTTGGCATCAGATATATTGACCACTTTTCCAGGCAAGCCTTCCGGAAGTTGTTCAGCAAATTTTCGGGTGAGCAGGATTGGTGCGAATAAATTGAGCTTGAATTCGGACTGAAGAATTTCTTCTGTGGTCTCCATGCCCTTGCCCGAAAGGTATATCCCGGCATTGTTGATCAGAATATCAAAATGCCCATATACCGCAACAACCTGGCTGACGAGGTTTGAAAGTTGCTGCGTATCACTCAAATCTGCCTGAAAAATATGCGCTTGAACTCCCGTCGCTTTGATGTCTTCCAGAACCCGGTTCACTCCGGATGAAGAGCGGTTGTAATGTAAAGCCAGGTCGCACCCGGCCTGTGCCAAGGCGCGTGCGATGGCACTTCCCAAACGGACACCACTTCCGGTAACCAACGCCGTTTTACCTCTTAGCTCCACAGATACCTCCTTAACTGTGTTACTTTTCAAACAATGCTCAACACTGAACATTTATTTAATCGGAATTCTCGACTATTTTACCTATTTTATCAGATGCTCCATAGTAGAATTGGTCGTTGCAAATGCAATTATTGTTGGAGGTTGAAGATGAATGATGTGAATATTGAAAAAGCGTTACAAACAATCAGGTTTCTCTCTGCGGATGGCGTCCAGGTTGCCAATTCTGGGCACCCTGGCTTGCCCATGGGTGCGGCCGCCATGGCCTACACCATTTGGATGAGACACCTCAAGCATAACCCCAGGGACCCCAAATGGGCGAACCGCGATCGTTTTGTGCTTTCTGGAGGTCATGGATCCATGCTTTTGTATACCCTGCTTTACCTAACTGGTTACGAGATGTCAGTGGATGATCTCAAGCAATTTCGCCAGTGGGGTTCTAAGACTCCGGGTCATCCGGAATATGGTCACACCGTAGGAGTCGAAACAACAACAGGTCCGCTCGGGCAGGGATTTGCCAACGGTGTGGGTATGGCAATTGCGGAAGCTCATCTGGCTGCGGAGTTCAATCAGCCTGACCATAAGATCGTGGATCATTACACCTACGCAATTGTCACCGACGGTGATCTTATGGAGGGCATCTCTTCCGAAGCAGCCTCATTGGCTGGTCATCTCAAACTGGGAAAACTCATTTACCTGTACGATGACAACCACATTTCCATTGAAGGTTCCACCGATGTGACTTTTACCGAGGACCGCGGCAAACGATTTGAAGCTTACGGCTGGCATGTTCAAACCGTGGCGGATGGGAATGATGTTGAAGCCATTGACCAGGCGATCATTCGTGCCAAGGCTGATGAGCGGCCATCCTTGATACTGTGCCGGACGACTATCGGGTATGGTTTGCCCACAAAGGCTGGATCTGCCGGCATTCATGGCAGCCCCGCGGGTTGGGATGAGCTGAACAAAGCCAAGGAATTGGTTGGCTGGCCAACCGAGCCCTTGTTCTACACTCCAACAGATGTATTGACTCATTTTAGAGGCTGCGTGGATGCCGGCGACAAGGCCGAATCTGAATGGCAGCAGACAATGCAAAAATATACGGGGGTTTTCCCCGTGACGGCAGCTGAACTCCAAAGGCGGCTGGATGGAACCCTGCCAGAGAGCTGGCAAAAGAAACTGCCTGAGTTCCCGGCTGACGTTAAAGGGCTGGGTAGCCGTGTGTCTTCCGGAAAGGTCCTTAATGCCATTGCTGATGCTTTGCCCGAATTGTTCGGAGGTTCCGCAGACCTGGCACCATCCAACAACACCTGGATGGAGAGGCATCCGGCCTTCAGCCCCGAAGAACTTGCAGGGCGTAACATTCATTTTGGCGTGCGCGAACATGGCATGGCTGCCGTTGCCAACGGAATTTATGTCCATGGAGGGTTCATTCCATATGCGGCAACTTTCCTGGTTTTCTCTGATTACATGCGCGGTGCTCTCCGTGTGGCAGCTCTCTCGAAAATGGGAACCATCTTCATCTTGACCCATGATTCGATTGGCGTAGGGGAAGACGGACCCACCCACCAGCCAATAGAACAGGTGATGAGCCTAAGGTTAATCCCAGGCATGGTGGTCTTGCGTCCCGGGGATGCCAACGAGGTTTCCCAGTCCTGGAAGTTTGCCATTGAACATCGCCATCAACCGACGGCATTGGTGTTATCGAGACAAAATCTGCCCACCTTGGATCGATCAAAGTACGCTTCAGCTGATGGACTGGACAAGGGCGCTTATATCCTGCTGGATTGTGAGGATCACAAACCGGACGTAATCCTCATGGCATCCGGTTCAGAGGTAAGTTTGATCGTGGACGCAGCGGACCAACTCATTCAGGAAGGCATAAAAGTCCGTCTGGTATCTTTCCCGAGCTGGGAATTGTTCAAAACACAATCTGCTGAGTACCGCCAGACAGTTCTACCAACGGAAGTGAAAAACCGCCTGGCAGTAGAAGCCGGCGTGACAATTGGCTGGGAAAGATGGGTTGGTGAAGCGGGGGCTGTCATCGGAATTGACCATTTCGGCACATCCGCACCTGGTGATATCGTCATGAAAGAATTTGGTTTCAGCGTGGAAAATGTGATTGCTACTGCCAAAACGTTGCTCAGGCAATAGGATGCATTTACCTCAAATAAATTAAGGTTTGGATTTGATTGATGTGATGGTCAAATTGGATTGATCGGCCGATTTTTTACATAATGAATGATGAGGCTGTCTCAAAAGTCAGGGTTTTGCTTTTTAGACAGTTCATTGTGAGAGAGCATCACAAATAATGATGCCTTTCCGAGGTCAAAATCCCAAAATATGCTTGAAACAAAGCGTCAAGTGGGGTAACAAAAAAAGACGGTTTACTTTTGGGTCAGCCTCATTTTCTATTAAATGCAGGGCAAGGAACTTGCCGAAAGAACTGCTTATCGCTTTGTGCGAATCCAATTCTCCTATAGGTTCCTTGGTGACGTCAATGCCAACTCAGCTTATTGCTATCAGGCAGGTCGCATAGCATAACCTTGAAAAACTATGGCATCTACGGCATCTGATCTCTAAATATTCCGCATTATCTTCCCTAAAGTGCCCGTAAAACCAAACTATTGTATAATTTTCACATGCTTAAACAAGAATCTCAGAGAAGGGCAGACATTGAAAGTGCTTGGTGTTGATCCGGGCAGCCTCAGAATCGGGATCGCGATCAGTGACGGAACCGGTACTTTAGCCAGACCTTTGTCGATCCTAAAGCACATATCCCGTCAGCAAGACGCCCAAAAAATTGCCATGATCGCATCAGAAAATAACTGTGATACCATCGTCGTGGGAACCCCATTGGACAGCGAAGGAAATATCGGTCCGAGAGCACGGGCTTCACTGAAGCTTATCGATGCCATCCGTGCACTAACGGCACTGAGCGTGGTTCCCTGGGATGAAAGTGGATCATCGATGAAAGTTTACGAGATAAAATCTGCGATGAATTTATCCCGGAAACAGAGGCCTCAGCCTATTGATGACCAAGCCGCAGCAATCATCCTGTCAGATTACCTGGATCACCACCCTTTGGAAGAGCGGATAGAGCATGAATCGAAATCATAAACGATCCCCACTGCTGGTCTTGTCAATTCTGGTGGTTCTGATCCTGGCAGCCGGTTTTTTGATCAGCCTGTTTTGGATACCCAAACAGGTGGCACGTAATTTGGGAGAAGCGGATCAGCGCTTATCCCTGTTTCAGCGGGCACGTTATTCGCTCGATTTGTATCGGGTACAGGATTTATTGTTTACAGCTCCCAACCCATCGGACACAGAGCGGAAATTCACCATTGAGATGGATGAATCGGTGAGTTCCATATGTGCCCGGCTTGAAGTGGACGGCTACGTCAGCTCGGGAGGACTGACCTGCACTTACCTGATCTACTCAGGTTTGGATCGCAAAATACAATCAGGAACTTACACTCTTTCAGCACAATTAAACAGCCTTGAGATTGCCCAAAAGATTTCCGATGCCCGTGCCAGAGATATTGTTTTTACAATTTTTGCCGGTTGGCGCATAGAGGAGATCGCCCTGAGTATCGATGAACAGGGTTTTAGTTTTGGTGGAGAGGTTTTCACCGCGTTTGCCTACAACCCTCCTGAACACATTCTGCAGGCACTCAAACTGCCTGGTGGGGCGTCATTGGAAGGCTATTTATTCCCAGGCACTTACAGCCTCAAACCTGACACGACATTGGATAATTTTATTGCGACATTGCTTACTGAATTTACCATCGCGACCCAGGATCCCACGCTGTTAGCTGGCATCGGCCAACAAAACCTTAATCTGCACCAGGCGGTCACCCTGGCTTCCATCATTGAACGGGAGACTGCCGCTGCAGAGGAGAAACCCACCATCGCCTCAGTGTTCTTTAATCGACTGGAAACAGGTATGATGCTTCAAACCGACCCTACCGTCCAATACGCAGTCGGATATGATCCCAATCTGGGAACCTGGTGGAAACACCCGCTCACTTATGAGGACCTGCAGGTCGATTCTCCGTATAATACCTACCTGTACAGCGGCCTGCCGCCCGGACCAATTTCCAACCCGAGTCTGGAGACCATGCAGGCCGTTGCGTTTCCGGTGGAAACCCCTTACTTTTACTTTAGAGCCAAATGTGATGGCAGCCTTACCCACAATTTTTCTGTCACCTACGAAGAGCATTTGAATTACGCTTGTCAATAATTTGAAACCAGGAGTAGAAATGATCACCTTAGGAATTGATATTGGAGGTTCTGCAACCAAAGGGGCTTTAGTGGACACAGAAAAAGGTTCCCTGATTTCTGAGCGGGTAAGATTTGAGACCGAAGCCATGGTTAAACCCAGGCAGGTTGCCGATCTGGTCGAAAAGATACGTAAGAAACTTGACTATCACGGCATCATCGGAGTCGGCTATCCTGGCGTTGCCAAGAATGGTGTTGCCAAAACGGCCGCCAATTTGCACAAGAATTGGATTGGAACCGATGTGGCTCAGTTGATCCACAACCAGACCAGCCAGCCAGTGACCGTGTTGAATGATGCCGATGCAGCCGGTCTGGCTGAAATGCGTTTTGGGGTGGAAGAAGTTCACCGGCACAAGACTGTTCTCTTCCTGACCGTCGGCACAGGTATCGGTTCAGCACTGTTTGTGGACGGACACCTTTTGCCCAACACCGAACTCGGTCATCTCAAAATCCGGGGCAAGGACGCTGAACACAGGGCGTCGGATGCGCTTCGGCAGTCCAAAGAACTTTCGTGGAAACAGTGGGGCAAACGCTTTACAGAAGTTCTGGAAACCTATGAGTTTCTGTTCAATCCGGATTTGATCATTCTTGGAGGCGGGGTCAGTTCAAGGTTTGAAAATTATGCCGAGTACTTGAAGATAGAAACCAAAATATTGCCTGCGAAACTGGAGAACCTGGCTGGGGTCATTGGCGCGGCCATGGCGGCGCAAGAAGCTCAGCAACAATAGCAAGTGTTATCTGCCCTGGGCGTCATATCTTGGACCGCTGAGGAAGTAATCTCGGTTAATCTGAATACTGTCAGTCAAATCAACGACCTCACCCTTCGAGAGAACACGGGTGGCAAGGATGCGGACAGGTTCGCCTTCATAAGTGAAAGCGTCATGCGGCTTAGCATAGCCTGGTGTTCCAACAGGGGCACTTAATACTTCTCCTCCAGAGGCAACGTAGTGTTGCGGGACGTCATGTTGGTTAAATATGGCACCGTATGGGCATTCCGGAATACAGGCTCCGCAATCAATGCATGTGGCCGGATCGATGTAAAAGAGAGGCCACTCCGATGGTGGATTTCCGGGAACGATACAAGCCACCGGGCAGACAACCACACAACCAGCATCTCGTAGACATAAATTGGTAATTACATGTGCCATACAAACTCCGGGAGTAAAATCAAGGGCATTATCTTATCATAAATTGAGCAGCGCCTTTTGTGAAAAGTAAATCGAATCCTTCTCTCCCGTACTTGTTACTCCTGATTGGCGTCCTGGCCGTGTCCACAGCCGCCATCCTGATCCGGTTTGCCCTGGTCGAAGCCGATTCCCTGGTAATTGCCGCCTACCGCCTGACGATTTCCGCCATCCTCACTGTGGTGCTGTTGGGGTTCACTAAAAATCGGGGCTCTTTCAAACCGACCAAAAGTTCAGTTTACCTGCTGATATTATCTGGTACACTTCTCGCTGTTCATTTTGCTGCCTGGATCGCCTCCCTGAATTACATCAGCGTCAGCAGTTCGGTAATCCTGGTGACAACAACACCCTTGTGGGTTGCTTTGCTTTCCCCTTTCTTGTTGAAAGAAAAAGTGTCCCCAAAATTCTATTGGGGAATGATCATTGTGATGATCGGGGGGATATTCATTGCACTCAGTGGATCCTGCCAACTGACCGGCGGACAATTGCACTGCAGTGAAACTCCACTCCTTTCAAATTCAAACAGTCTGATCGGCATGTTGCTGGCACTCTTGGGTGCGTTGATGGCAGCCGGATACATGATGATCGGTCGAAAATTACGGGCTGAAATGGATAATCTACACTACACATCCATAGTTTATGGTGTGGCGGCGCTAATCCTGGATTTGGTGGTAGTTTTTCGTGGTGACAACCTGTTTCATTACTCTCCGAGAATATTCCTCGTACTTATCGCCATGGCGGTCATTCCCCAAATGATCGGTCACTCGATTTTGAACTATTCCTTGCAGGCACTACCAGCCACTGTGGTCTCCATGGCATTGCTGGGGGAACCAATTGGGTCTACCATCCTGGCAGTGATCTTTTTAAACGAAATACCGTCAACACTCGAAATCATTGGCGGTATTTGTATCTTATGTGGAATTATTGTGTCCGTGCTCCCCGGTAAAAAGGCTAATGCGGTTTCACCGTTCCGACCATATCCGCGTTGAGTTTCTCGGTATAGCGAACTTTTTCTTCAGCCGGCAGGCGGCTGTAGAGCAGGTTCATCTCCCACAGTCTGTGTTGCAGCTGATCTGTGAGGACGTTTGGTCTCATCCGCCAGGACCAGTTGCCGCTCTCAGAACCTGGCAGGTTCATGCGGGCACTTGTGTCCAAGGAGAGCAAATCCTGCATCGGAGCCACCACATTTTTGGCAACGGATTGCCAGACCGCTCGGATCATGGACCAGGCGATATCATCACCGGAAACGTTCAGGTAGCGCCGGCAAAAATCCTGGTCGCGCGGTGAGGCACGCCTGTACCAACCCAAGGCGGTATCATTGTCATGCGAACCGGTATAGGCGAAGCAGTTGACGGGATAGTGATGGGGGAGAAAGTCGTCTTCGGGATCTCCCGAAAAGGCAAATTGAAGGATCTTCATACCGGGCAAATTGAAGCCGTCCCTGATTTCCTTGACATCCGGCGTAATGACCCCCAGGTCTTCAGCGATGATGGGCAAATCGGGGAACTTGGATTGGAGCGTGTTGAACAACCGGGCGCCAGGCCCCTTGATCCAGGCTCCATTGACCGCTGTAGTGCTGCCATATGGCACATGCCAGGCAGCAGCAAACCCGCGGAAGTGATCCAGGCGCACAATATCCACCAGTTCAAGCACTGAGCTGAGCCGATCGACCCACCACTTGAAATCAACCACTTCATGCGCTTCCCACTTGTATAAGGGGTTGCCCCAAAGTTGGCCATTCCTGGAGAAATAATCCGGCGGAACGCCCGCGACCGCTGTGGGAGTAAGCCCGGCATCCATCAGGAACAGATCAGGGTTCGCCCATACATCAGCACTGTCAAAAGCCACCACAAAGGGGATGTCCCCGATGATCTCGATGCCTTTCTCATTGGCATAGTGATGCAACCGATCCCATTGCCGGAAGAACAGGAATTGGTTAAATTTATGTTTTTCAATTTTATTGTTGTTCGATTTTACGAAGGATTCCAGTGCTTCCGCTTTCCGGAACTTGAGATCTGCTGGCCATAGATTCCAGGGATTTCCATTTTGGGATTCTTTGATCGCCATGAAGAGACTGAAATCTTCCAACCAGGCTTGCTTATCGTGACAATACTTTTCAAAAGCTGCCATCAAAGACGCGGGTTGATCTTTACAGTACTTCTCGTATGCCCGATCCAACAATTTGTTTTTCCAGACGATGACGGGACCAAAATCCACTTTTTCTACTGGGAAGGTGGGTCGATCTGCCAGGTCCTGTAAATCCAAAAGACGGTCCTCAATCAATAATAATGAGCTGACTAAAAATGGATTGCCAGCAAAGGCGGAAAAACACTGGTAGGGAGAATCACCATACCCGGTCGGACCCAAAGGTAAAACCTGCCACATCTGACAGCCGCTGGCTTTTAAGAAATCAATCCAGCGGTAAGCTTCTGCTCCCAAGTCACCGATCCCATCAGGGCTGGGAAAACTGGTTGGATGGAGTAGAATTCCTGAAAATCTGTCGATAGTCATTGAGTTTTCCTCGGGTTAAGTGATGATTATTCTGCCAGTTCTTGATAAATTTTCAAGTATTCACTGGCAGACTTGGTCCATGAAAATTCACATGCCATGGCATTTTGTTGAATTTGGTTCCACACGGACTTATTGGCATAGATCTGTAAAGCAAAGTTTATCGCGGATACAAGACCCTCTGAGCTCTTTTCACTGAACAGGAAACCGGTGGCATTCTCAGGATCGGTACGATAGTCGATGATACTATCCTTCAGACCACCTGTGGCTCTGGCTACAGGGATATTTCCATAAATCATGGCGATCATCTGGGAAAGCCCGCAGGGTTCATACAGCGAAGGCATCAGGAATATATCCCCGCTTGCGTATAGTTTATGGGCTATGACGTCGTCATACTCGAGAATGCTGACGACGTTCTTGGGATACCGACTGGCAAGGTCCCTGGCTCTGGCTTCCAGAGCGGAGGATCCGGTCCCAAGCAGAACCAATTGCATCGGTCTTTTCAGCATTGCCGGGACGCCATCAAAGATGAGCCCGATACCTTTTTGATAGTCCAAACGGCTGACCACGGTTAGCAGGGGGATATCCGGGTTAAGTTCTAGGTTGAACTCTTTCTGCAGTTCAAATTTGTTTTTTAGCTTCCCTTCAATTTGATCGGCAGAAAATTTTTGGGTAATAAAACTATCCGATGAGGGATTCCAATTACTGGTATCGATGCCATTGAGAATGCCGCTGATCTTCTTTTTGTGGGCATTTAAATAATCATCCAGACCACAGCCGAAATCCGGGGTGAGAATCTCCTGAGCGTAACCAGGGGATACTGCCACAATTTTATCCGCGGCTGACAGGCCAACCGGCAGGGGTGTTAGACGGGACCAATCGGGCAGACCGGGGTCAAGACTGGGAAGAAAGCCCAGGTCTGTCATGGCTGTCTCCGCGCCATAGCCATTAAAAGGCAGGTTGTGAACCGTAAGTAGGGTTTTTGTGCCGGCAAAGAATGGGTCATCTTTGTAGATGGTTTTTAAGGCATAGACCGACAACGCTGTATGCCAGTCATTGGCATGCAGGATGTCGACATGCCAGCCAAGGAATTTCATCGCCTCCAGCAAAGCCACAGAGAAAAATGCGTACTTGCGCCCATCCAGAACCGCGTCACCGTGGTACACCGGGGAATTGTGATTGATGTTGTCATTATCCAGCAGGTAAACCGTCAGGTCACCCAAGTTGGTCACGTACAAATTACAATCGGTTTGTCCTGTGCTGGTCTGAATGGGGAACGTTCCAATCATTCCAACGGGAGGATTTTTCTGTTTGATGACGGCATGAAAGGGCAGGATCAGACGAATTTCCACCTGATCGGGTGCCAGTTCTGTAATAGCTTGCGGGAGGGCGCCCGCCACGTCACCCAGACCCCCGACTTTAGCCAGGGGTTCAACTTCTGCGCCGGCAAAAAGGATGTGTAGCTTTTTATGATCTTTCATGGCAGTCACCCTATTATGGTTTACTCTGTTGATCTTCCACCAAATGGATATAGTCTTTTGTTACCAAAGGCAATGCTGACAAACCTAAGTAATCCATCAAAATGTGTATCAGTTCGGTTTTGTTCTCAGCATCTTGCCTGCTCCATGTGCGGCTCTTAATTTCCACAAAGCTGCCCAAAGCAGGTTTCTCTACATTATCCAGATTTACAAAGAATTCGGTATCCTGGAATTTTATCAGGTAACGCATCCGATCCTTTTCAATTTCCGCAACATTGTGGGGCTTAAAGTATTCGTTGTAAAAACGCAGACTATGTACAGCCGGTGCCAGATATCGGCTTCGAGACAGCATGATCCCTTCACCATCGAACTTAATCTTTTCGTTGGTTTCGCCAATTAAGGTTAAGCGGGAACGCACGTTGGTGGTTTCACCTTTCTTACCAATAAATTCATCTTCGCGGTAGCGCAAGCGACCTTGTTCAGGATCAGCATAAGAGAAGTAGGTATCATATTCGTGATAATGATGGGTGCGGATGATCTTTATCGCCGGCTTTTTCAAAGCTTCAAAAATAGGGGCAAGATCATCAACCTTGACCTTCGCCTGAACTTCAAAGCTCTCTTCCTCCATGGCACCGCCAATGGCGATCAGTTTGGAAAGTACAGACTCTTCCCGATCCTTAAGGAACTTGTCAATTTTGGCTGCGACCAGAGAGCCTTGCTCAAGCAATTCCTCTTCACGAATCGTGAGCAGCTCGTGTTCTCTCATCAACCACTGGCCGTCAACCATTACATCAGAGACGTCGGTCGCCTTGCTGGCGTAGACAATTTGTGCATAGATGTTTTCCGGCTCCCGTTTGAAACGAGGCAAGTTGTGCAGCGGGGAGATATTCAGCAAGATCAGGTCAGCCCGTTTTCCAGGTTCCAAACTGCCGGTGATGTCACTGATATGCAGCGCTTTGGCGCCAATACAGGTCGCCATGGCAAGTGCCTGCCTGGCTGGCAGGGCGGTCGGGTCCCCAGTGACGGCTTTTGAGATAAAACTGGCGAGACGTATCTCTTCGATCATATCCAGATCGTTGTTTGAAGCTGGTCCATCCGTACCGATACCAACATTGGTGTCCAGCTCCAGCATGCGTTGGATCGGCGCAAACCCGGATGCTAATTTGAGATTGGAAGAAGGGTTATGGGCAATCCCGACGCCAGCGTGCTGCATCGTACGAATTTCGCCCTCATCCACATGGACGCAGTGGGCAGCGATCAGTTTGGTCTCCAACATGCCAAATTTACGAATGTAGGGAACGACAGGCATGCCCTGCTCTTCCCGCAGCGTTTCCACTTCGTTGGCTGTTTCCGCCAGGTGGAACTGCACTGGCACATCATATTTTTTTGCCATCTCACTCACCGCTGACAAGATTTCAGGGGTGCAGGTGTAGACTGCATGGGGAGCAATGGTAGGGATGATCAGAGGGTGCCCCTTCCATTTTTGGATCAACTTTTCGGACAACGCCAGCGACTCCTCAAAAGAAGAAGCGTCAGGTGCCGGCAGCTTCATCACCGACTGTCCTACCAGGGCACGCATGCCAATTTCTGCGGTGGCTTCTGCGATGTCGTCCTCAAAATAGTACATATCCGCAAAACAAGTTATGCCGGAACGGATCATTTCGGCACAGCCAATTTTTGTGCCCAATCGTACAAATTCCGGGGTAACAAACTCGCGTTCGACCGGCATTGTATATCCCATTAACCACACATCCAGTCGAAGGTCATCTGCGAGACCTCGCAAAAGTGTCATGGGTACGTGGGTATGGGCGTTGATCAACCCGGGCAAAACCACCTTTCCCTGGCAGTCCAGGCTGTTCTCGCTTGAATATTTTGAAAGGATATCCGATTCGAGCCCTACGGCGACAATTTTTTCTCCATCGATCGCGAGCGCGCCTGGTTCATAGATGGCGAATGACCCATCCATGGTGAGGACGATAGCATTATGTAATATCTGACTTACTGGTTCCACAATTCTCCTTTCTACTTTTTTTCTGTTATTGTAGAAGTTGACGACGAACAAAATCCAGCGCCGAATTTACTGCCCAGATTTGTCCATCGCCGGGGGGACCACCGTACGACCTTTCCCCTTCTATAAGGGTCCCCTTGAACATGAGTATCAATAGCAAATCCTGTTTTTCACCATTGGACATCAGCCGTACACCCAATGAAAGATCTGATTTTTGCTGCTGCTGATATTCCTGCATTAATGTTTTCAGGGTGTCATTGGAGATGCTGACGTCGAGAAATTCTCCAGAGACTCTTTCAGGAATGTGCATTTTCAAAAGTGAAAGAATCTCACCTTTGGTTCCTATCTCAATCACTGATATTTTTATATCATGATCGGTTATAAGTTGAGCAACAGCCTGCTCAATGGTCACATCGTTTTCACCAAAAATGTACAGACCAAGGCGCTCACGGATGGTCTGCAGGACCGGTTTCATCATTCTTTCGGCTTCAGCATTGGAAGGTGCTTTGGCGGTGACACGAATGTCAGTCTGACCGGGGTGCGCCAAAAGGCCTACCGTAGGGTTGCTCAAAGTCTCAAGCTCCCCGATAATTTCATCGATACTTGATTCGCCTTTGGAAATGGTATGAATCACCCAGGGTTTAATGATGGTGTCTTCCAGATTGTAACGTTGTTTAAGATATCCAAGCACAAAATTCTGCATCAGGAATTCCATCTCCCGCGGGACGCCTGGCAGCGAAATGACGGTTTTGGTACCCAATTCGAAGGCAAATGCCGGGGCTGTGCCCACTTCATTGGCGATCGCGATGCTGTTGGCAGGCAAGTAAGCCTGACGCCGGTTATTTTCCGTGGGGGTACGGCTATACCGTTTGAAGCGGTCGAGGATCTGGCACCATAATTCCTCATGATAAACTAATGGAACGTTAAATACATTGGCAACAGCCTGGCGGGTTGGGTCATCAACAGTGGGTCCTAAACCTCCCGTCGTTATGACAATATCGGCCCGCATCAATGCTTCCTGAAGGGTCGCTGTGATCCGCTGGACGTTATCTCCAACTGTAGTGAGCCTGTAAAGGTCAACACCAATGTTCCTGAGAACACGCGCGATGTATTTAGAATTGGTGTCTTGGATCTCCCCTAACAATAATTCAGTACCGATGGTTACGATTTCAGCAACAGCCATAAATTTGTTTCTCTTTCCATGTAATTGTACAATTTTATCTTATTCAGTGGAAATTTTCATCTCTCAATGGTTCTTGTCAGCAATTCTCAATATGAATAAGACTGTGGCGGTCACATTTTGTAAAACAAGCAAAAACTCAACAAAAGTGGGAACACAAGCCTATTTTAGTTCAGCTTTTAACCCATTGGCGGGAATTTTGCGCTCCCAAAATGCCATAATGAGAATTGCTGGGTTCTTGTCAGCAATTCTACTAAGAAACTCTTTGGCCAGAGGGGATGGGTTCTTGTTCAGATGAGGGCCGCCTGATGTGTAGAATTTTGCAGAAATGCGCGGTAGGGAGCCAGTCGATCTGACATCATCTGGGGAAATGGTTAAAGGCGAACACTTCTTCAGTGTTGAACAAAGCGGACCTTTCACGACCCCGACTTGAGGCAGGAAGATTTAGGATTGCGCAGCAGCGGCTATTGCGTTTATACTAATTTCGAGGTGTGATAGACAATGGGATCCAATTATCGAATGACCATCGGAAGGTGGGGAGAACAAATCGCCAGTCAGTACTTTGCCAGTAAGGGATATGAGATCATTACCCGGAATTATCACACGCGTTATGGAGAGTTGGACCTGGTAACCAAAAAAGACCAAACATTGGTCTTCGTCGAAGTGAAAACGCGCTCCAACCAGGAATACGGAACCGGAGAACAGGCCATCACCCCCAAAAAACTGCAGGCGCTACGAGACAGCATCACGGTGTACCTCGAAACTTTTCCAGAGCCACTCCCCGAATGGCAGATAGACCTGATCGTGGTAGAGGGGGCTCTCAATAGTCCCGATCCAATCCTGCTTCATTACGAAAACCTTGGGGAGATCAGCCTGTTATGACGGAGGTGCCAGCTCCCAAATTGCTCATCCTGGTTGGAGCAACTGGCTCAGGCAAATCAGCCCTGGCGATTAAGCTTGCACATGTAGTGGATGCTGAAATCATCTCTGCGGACTCGCGCTATCTTTACCGTGACCTGAATATCGGTACCGCCAAACCGCCCCCCCAGGAATTGGCTTCCGTTCCTCATCATCTGGTGGACGTCACTGACCTGGATAATCCCTGGAGCCTGGGTTTGTACCAGCAGGAAGCCCATCGGTTTATTCTGGATATTAATAAACGAGGAAAGCTCCCACTGCTGGTGGGTGGCACTGGTCAGTACATTCGCGCCATCCTGCAAAATTGGGAAGTCCCATCTCAAATCCCAGTGGAAACCTTGCGGACCGCCATTGAAGCCTGGGGTGAGGAAATCGGATTCCAGACCTTACACCAAAAACTCAGCCTGATTGATCCCAGGGCAGCAAAGGCGATTGATTTCCGCAACAAGCGCAGAACCATCCGCGCCCTGGAAGTGATTTTCTCAACGGGTCAGCGCTTTTCTGACCTGAGAACGAAAACGCAATCGCCCTACCACGTCTTGACCATTGGCATAGATTGGCCGAGGAACCTGTTATATCAGAGAATCGATCACAGAATTGAGGAAATGATGCAGCAGGGTTTTATCGACGAGGTGAGATCACTAAAAGAACAGAGTTATACCGAAGCGCTGAAACACATAGGGATCATCGGATACACCGAGATCAGCGACTATCTTGACGGCTTGATCTCCCGCGATGCCGCCATTATGTTGATCAAGCGCAACACCCGGGTTTACGTGCGCCGGCAAGCCAACTGGTTCAAACCGACCGACCCCACCATTCACTGGTTTAATGCAACAGATCCAGCGATGTTTGAGAACATGCTGGATCTGATCAATGCGTTTCTTGCCACTTAGGCGTTTTACTGTAATGCCGGAATGCCCTGATTTTTCTGGACTGGGGGAGGGAAGATCGCTTCGAATTGCTCTCGTGAGAGCGTTTCGACTTCCAGCAATTTTTCCGCCACTTCAATCAGTTTATCCTTGTAATTAGTCAAGATTTCCTTAGCTTGACTATAGGCATCATTCACCAGAACCTGCACCTCATGATCAATTTTCTGAGCGACAAACTCGGAGTAATCCCGTTGTTCAGAGATTTCCCTTCCTAAGAAAACCAATTCTTCCTTCTGACCATACACCATTGGTCCGAGCTCATCACTCATACCAAGGCGGGTGACCATACGGCGGGCAAGTTTGGAAACATTCTCAATATCATTTGAGGCACCAGAAGTGATGTCGTCAAAGATGATTTCTTCTGCTGCTCTACCACCCAGCAGACCCACCATGGTGGCAATGATCTTTTTCTTTGAATCCAACACCCGATCTTCAATAGGCAACGCCATGGTGAAGCCACCAGACATGCCGCGGGAGATGATCGAGACCTTTTGGACAGGATCGCCTTCGGGCAAGACGTTGATGACCACCGCGTGACCGGCTTCGTGGTAGGCGATGATCTTCTTTTCATCAGGATTGATCAAGCGGCTCTTCCGTTCCGGACCAGCAATCACACGTTCAATTGCCTCTTCAAATTCGGACTGCTCAATAATGGTCTTATTCCTGCGGGCAGCCAGGATGGCAGCTTCATTCACCAGGTTCTCGAGATCGGCGCCAACAAAGCCAGGTGTGGCTCGCGCGAGAGTCTCCAGGTCAACCGCGGGAGAGAGGGGTTTGCCTTTCACATGCACCTTGAGAATTTCAACACGACCACGCATATCCGGTTTATCCAGCATCACGCGCCGGTCAAAACGTCCCGGTCGCAGCAAGGCAGGATCGAGAATATCAGGGCGGTTGGTCGCAGCCATGATGATCACGTTGGTATCCGTGTCAAAGCCGTCCATTTCAACCAACAACTGGTTGAGCGTCTGCTCGCGTTCGTCATGACTCCCACCCAGTCCGGCGCCACGATGTCGGCCGACTGCGTCAATCTCGTCCACGAACACGATACAGGGGGAATGCTTTTTGGCTTGTTCAAACAAATCCCGTACGCGACTCGCACCGACACCGACAAACATTTCGACAAATTCCGAGCCGGAAATGGAAAAGAATGGAACGCCAGCCTCGCCGGAGACAGCTTTTGCCATCAAGGTTTTACCAGTACCAGGTGAACCGACCAGCAAAACGCCTTTCGGGATGCGTGCGCCCAAGGCGATGAACTTTTGAGGTTCCTTTAGAAACTCAACCACTTCCTGCAACTCTTCCTTGGCTTCGTCAACGCCGGCAACGTCCTGGAAGGTCACGGTTGGGTGCTCTCCAGAGAGCATTCGGGCACGCGACTTGCTGAAAGACATGGCGGCATTATTGGAACCCTGAGCCTGGCGCATGATGAACCAAAAAAGAATGCCCATGAACAGGAATGGCAATACATAGCCCAGAACATTGAGGATACCAACCCAAGCGCTCGGCTGGCTGATTTCAATGCTTAAATCAGGACTCTGTAAGGTATCCGTGGTGACGCCGAGTTGAACCAGTTGTTCCACCAGCCCCGATTTCGGATCCATGGAAGATTCTTTGATCTCCAGGGTCTTATACGTGATAGTAAGCTGGTCTTCAGTGGCAACAACCTTGGAAACTTTTCCTGCCTCAATATCGGCAGCAAGCTGATTGATGGGGATGACACGAGTTTCCAACGCCTGTTGTTGGTAGTAGTTAAAAAATACCATGGATATTATCGCAACGAACAACAAGGCGTAAATTGCATATGTTTGATTTCGTGAATTCACTAACAACCTCCAATTGTCGATGTAAATCTCTGCATCGATTTGAGATTATACCAATATAAAAGCTTAAAATTTTCTGTATAGACGATTCTCTTAGTTTCTAACAGGAAATTAATAAAGCTGTAAATCCTACCGATTAAAGCTTTATTTCGTGACACTGTCCACAGCCTATGTTGGGGTCTTTCACATCCATATGAGTTTTCGTACAGTAGGCACTAACTTTTATTCGGTGTTGAAATAGAACCTGTTTAATTGTACCAGTCAGAATCAGGGTGGGGCAGGCATTGTTTTTCAAAATGCCGGGAACAGGGCAGTTTTTACACAAGGCAGATCGCCAATTCAGTTTATCTTCTGGGGAGGTCATCAATCGGCACTCTTCGAAGTTCCGACCCCGGTAGTAATCCCCATAAAAATAACGGCATTCCTGCCCAAAAGGTGTTTTCATACTGGTTTACGTTTGCCGATCCTCACACACGGGTCACATAAGCGCCGGTGCGGGTATCCACGCGGATGGTATCACCCTCACTGACAAAGGAGGGTACCTGGACTTTCAGGCCGGTATCGGTGACCACTTGCTTGGTAACGCCGGTGGCGGTGTTACCCCGTGCGGCCGCTTCCGCCGCCACGACTTCCAAATCAACACTGGTGGGCAGTTCGATGTCGAGCGGTTCGTCTCCAAAATAAGTCAGTTTGACTTCCATATTCCCCTTGAGATAACCCTCATATTCTTCCACAAGTTCCGCAGGCACAGCTGGTTGCTCGAATGTATCCATGTCCATGAAGTAGAAGAAATTATCGTCGCGATACAGATATTGGACGTTGTGATAATCCAAGCGAATATCCTGAACGCGGTCACTGGAAATGAAGGTCATTTCCAGGGTATTACCCTTGCGTAAATTGCGGGCTTTCACCCGGATGGTGGCAGTGCCTCGCCCAGGCTTGTTGTGGGTGTACTCTAATACTTTATAAAGATCCCCTTCAATTTGGAAGGTTACGCCTTTACGTAACTCATTGACATCAATCATGTTTTCGAACCTCGTATTCTTGACTAATTATTAACGGGCAGATTATAAATCAGCCCGGAACTAAAGGCAAGTGCTCCAATTTTTCAGCCCCGGATAGTTGGGGGTTAGGATTATAATAACTCATTCTTGTTTTCAACTTATCATTGTAAGGAACTTTATAAGGAATTTTGCCATGATCAACATTGTCCCAGTTACCACCAAAGAGCTCAAGAAAAACTTTGTTGAATTTCATTACCAATTCTATAAAGACTGCCCGCAGTGGGTCCCCCCGTTCAAGAGTGACATTTATGCTATGATGGACCGCAAAAAGCACCCGTTTTATGATCACTCCGATGCGGATTTCTTCCTGGCTATTCGGGATGGTCAGATTGTAGGTCGTATTGCTGCGTTGGAGAACAAGCCCTTTAACGCGTACCACCATTCCAAGGATGCTGAATTTTATTTGTTCGATAGTATCAATGATCAGGAAGTCGCGAATGCACTCTTTAATACTGTGAGGGATTGGGCACTTGCCCGAGGCTTGAACCACCTGGTCGGTCCAAAAGGCTTCGGTCCTCTGGATGGTTATGGCATCCAGATTGAAGGCTTTGAACACCGCCAGATGATGAACATGATGAACTACAACTTCCCATATTATCGCGACCTGGTGGAAAACTATGGTTTCACCAAGGCTGTGGATTTTGTCTCCGGTTATGTTCTCCCAAAAACCATACCCCTGCCTGAAAAAGTGGAGAAAGCTGCCCAGATGGCTAAGAAAAGGGGCACACTCAGGATTAAGACATTTAAAAATAAGAAGGAATTGCAGGAATGGGCACCCAGGGTTGGGCAGGCTTACAACAAAGCCTTTGTAAACAATTGGGAATACTATCCTTTGACACAACGTGAAATCGATTTTGTCATTTCAAACGTGCTCATCCTGGTCATCCCGGACTTGTTGAAGCTCATTCTGAAGGAGGAAGAAATCGTGGGGTTTGTCTTGCCTTTCCCAGATATTTCTGCTGCCATGCAGAAAAACAAGGGAAATCTCGGTCCGATTGGGATTGTCAGGCTGTTAAGGGAGATAAAAAAGACAGATTGGATTGACTTTAACGGGATTGGAATTTTACCTGAGGCGCAGGGGTTTGGCGGAAATGCCCTTATTTACGACATTTTGATCAGGACTGTGCACGAAACCCAGCGGTTCAACCATGGGGAGCTGACCCAGGTGGCGGAAACGGCTGAGCAAATGCGTAAGGATTTGGTCAGCCTTGGCTGCAAGTTTTACAAGAATCACAGGGTGTATCAGAAATCGTTGGAGTAAATTAAAGCGGGAGATGGGACTAGAACCCATCCCCCGCTTCTGATAGTTTCAAAGTTATACACCTCCAGTTCTATACCTCTTGGCAAATTAATGAACCGAAAGCCACATAATCCCTTGAAACAACGAGGCTAATGAACTTCAAAGCGGGTGATGGGATTCGAACCCACGAATGTTAGCTTGGGAAGCTAATGCCTTACCACTTGGCTACACCCGCGAACTTTTTTATTTTATCGCATTTTTCATTTTTGTCAGGATTTTCGTGTTAGCCCCTAATTATGTCCTAGTCGCGAGGGATGAAACGCTAAAAGTTGTATTGCGAGGTGGAGGCTCCAGGAAGAAATTACTGGATACCATCATTCGGAATTTGCTGCGAGAATCACCGACGGGAACAAAAGAACCCCTTTTGATCACCCACTGACAGCGAGAGGAAGACGCGCACTATTTATATGATACGCTTAAGCCCATTAACGAGTTTTTTAACCTGATCATCAATAAAGTCGGTTGTTTGCTTGCCTCTCATAGCGGACCCGACGCGATCAGTATAGCCTACTC
>JBAQMM010000123.1:0-25742 GCA_049302815.1 Anaerolineaceae bacterium
GTCGTTGTACGACCCATAGAATGCGAAATAGGCCTGGTTGATCTTGCGGATCTGATACCCATTCTCCCAAAAGAACTGGCGCCTCTGCTCCATGTACTCCTCTGCTCGCGCGAGCTGCCCTTCTGCCAGCAGTTCATCTACCCTCACCCGGGTTTCCCGCATCTCCGCGCGGAAGTTGAAAACTTCGACCGGTTGAGAGAACGCATCCGCCTGTTTGCTTCGCGCTTTTGGTACCGGCGGAGGGGGAACTCTCTCGGGATAGTAGGTGCTGATCAATTCCAGACCGATCTCTGAACCAGCCAGGCTGGCGACGGTTTCGTTAATGGTGCGCATCTCCGCACTGGCTTCGTAGCGAACTCCCAGCGGACGAAAAACCAGGTAATTATGGATCCACTCGTGCGCGACTGTTTCCGTCAGCCAGTTGAGATCGGTGGTTTGCATCACCATGGTGGGATAGGCGCTCAACCCTCCGATGGGTTCCACCAGGGCGGAATAATCATACTCCTGGTAGATACCTTCTTCTATGGCGTTTTTTTCAAGGCTGTCCAATCCGGCTGCCAGGCTGATATCCAAGACGGTCTTGATCTCCGTGCGCGGTGAGACGATCAAACTCAAAGGCAGTTCAGACACCTTGTACAGAACCGGCGGAAAAACCTGACCCCCCAGACCAAAGCCCAGATCGACCAGGGTCATTTCGGTTTGGGACTGCACAACTGCCTCAGCCAGTGGGGCAAGTTGATCCAGGTTGTTTTGTTCCTTATCCAGGATCTCTTCGATGGCTTTTATACTCTCATCCCGGTTGATGATCGAAGGAGCGGAAACTGTTTCATCCAGTTGAGCATTCAGCGCGGTAACGCTGCTGACCTGGTCCAGGTAGGCGCTGACAACTGCATGTTGCTGCTCATCCGAAAAAAAGCGCTCCGCCTTCAAGGAAGCTGTGACTGCCTCTTGGAACAGGGCGTCCAGTGTCCACTCGGCAAAGTCAAATTCAACGTTGCGTGAGAAACGGCGCATGGCTTCAAACGGATCCCCCACGGGAACATTGGAGCCAGTAAGCAGCAAGACAAACACCACAAAAAGCAGCAGCAGCCTGAAGATTACCATCCCACGGTTTTGCACGTGTTTTTCACCTGGCATACTCAGATTGTAACACGCGTTAGTTGTCAAACTCACACCCGGTACTCATCGGGTATGCATGTACATACGAAGGATTCCGCTTCCTTGCTGCAATATAATCATTCTTTGAAACAATACCTGCAGCACCAGAAAGCCATACACCTCAAGGAGAATGCCATGAAAAAAGATACTTTCCTATCCAAACTCAACCTGCTCTGGGAAAATTTCCAGCAGTCTTACGCAGACCTGGATAAGGAGCAGATGACCCAGCCTGGTGTGACCGGGAACTGGTCTGTAAAGGACATCATCGCCCATGTGACCACCTGGGAAGAGGAATCGCTCCAAAGCCTTCCCTTGATTTTGCAAGGTCAAAAACTCTCTAAGTACTCCGATAAGTATGGCGGCATTGATGCCTTCAACGCTCAGATGACCGAAGCCAAAGCCAATCTGACACTGAACGAAGTGCTTGCCAGTCAGTATCAGACCCATGAGCGCCTGATCACCTACCTGCAAGAGGTTGATGAGGCACACTTCAAGAGCAGCACGCGCTTCTTTCGCCGTTTGAACATGGACGCATATTATCACTACCCTGAACATACTGAAGCCATCAAAGCCTGGCGGGAAAAAAACCTGCAAAACTAAACTGGCGATCCTATCACCCGAAAGATGAAGCATGAAAACCAGACTGGCAGCTCCTAAAACCATCAGCGCCTACATCGCCAGTTTTCCACCGGAGAGGCAGGCTTTGCTTAACGCGCTGGCAGACGCGATCCGGCAAATCGCGCCGGAGGCTGAGGAAAGGATCGCGTACCAGATGCCTGCCTTCTATTTCAATGGTCCGCTGGTTTATTTTGCCATGCACAAGAAACACATCGGCTTTTATCCAACCCCAGAGGGCATGGAAGCTTTCGCGCAGGAGCTTTCCGAATATCAAACCAGCAAGGGGGCGATCCAATTTCCTGTGAACAAGCCTCTGCCGCTTGAACTGATCAAGAAGATCGTTGCCCTGCGGCTAAGTCAAAACCAGACAAAACCAAAAAAACATTGACCTAAGTCAGAATCAGAGGATATGTTCTTCATTTGAGCACAGCATTACTGCATAAACCTTCTCGTCGGTGTGCACAAAAACGGTGCACATCTATGTGTTAAGTTAAAGCTCAAAAAAGTATTGAACCAAGTTACCAACCATTAGCGCTTCAACCATAAGTCCATCACCCATCAGCACCCTTAAGGTTGGCTGCCCGAACGCGAACTAATCGGAATGATTTACGCCTGATGCCCCTGTTGTATAATTGGTCAGGTCTTTAGGCAGTGGATCCACAAACAGATCAAAAACAGTAGGAAAATTATTACTATGACTAATAAAACCTCGTCCACAACCATCATACTTATCATCGTGGTTGTATTACTCATCTGTATCGGTTCGATCTGCCTGCTGGCAACGGTCGGCGGGACATTACTGGGCCGTTTGGGTATAAATACCGGCACTACCCAGCAGTCGTTCACCACCCCCACCCCGCCAGCCTGGCCAACCAGCGTCACTGGGCTCAACGATAATCTGACGACCAATCAATACGAACATGCCTACGAATCGCTGAATACTTTGGTTGACGAGATTGTGCCAATCAACGATCCGGTCGATCTGGCGGAACGTCTGGGTGGAAAATCGGACGTCTCCTCCACCCTGACCGACCCTGACGCTCCCTATGAGGTTGGCGACCGCAAATCTTTTTGGGTGACCAATACTGATACCAACGACAACTTCCAGGTGGAAGCAGTTTTACGTTACCGAGGTGAGAATATTTACTTCTGGATTGAAAAAGGGGTGAACTATGACCCTTCCGACCTGAAGGAACTGGCAGATACTTTTGACCAGCAGATCATCCCGACCAACCGCGAATTCTTCGGCATGGAGTGGAATCCGGGAGTTGATGGCGACCCTAGATTTTACGTGCTCTATACGCCCGGGTTAGGTTCCGATATCGCCGGTTATTTTTCTTCGGCTGATGAAGTTCACCCGGACGCCCACCCCTACTCGAACGCTCACGAGATGTTCCTCATGAATTCTGATACGGTTGGGCTATCTGAAAACTATATTTACGGCACTATGGCACATGAATTCCAGCACATGATCCATTGGTACCAGGATCGCAATGAAGAGACCTGGGTCAACGAGGGCTTTTCCATGCTGGCGGAACACGTGAATGAGTACGATGCCGGTGGTTTTGATTACGACTATATGAACAACCCCGATCTGCAGTTGACTGATTGGAATGGTGATACCGGTGAGAATGGTCCTCATTATGGCGCGTCGTATCTCTTCATGGTCTATTTCTTGGACCGCTTTGGTGAGGACGCCACTAAAGCCCTGGTGGCGCAAAAAGAAAACGGATTTGCCAGCCTGGACAAGGTCATGCAGGAATTGAATATCATCAACCCGACCACCAACCAGGTTTACACCGCTGAAGAGGTTTTCACGGATTGGACCCTTGCCAATTATCTGCAGGACCCCAGTTTCGACAATGGCCGTTACAGCTATAAAACCTATTCCCCATCGGATGTGACCATCAGTCAAGAAGTAAATTCCTGTCCAGACCATATTCTGAGGGATGTGTACCAGTACGGGGTCAATTACATCGAGATCGACTGCCCGGGCGCACACACGCTCACTTTTACAGGTACTCAGGCAGTCAATATCCTGCCCTTCTCGGTGCCCGCATCCGGAGAGTATTTCTTCTGGTCCAATATGGGCGACGAATCCAATATGAGTCTCACACAAACCTTTGACCTGGGCAATGTCTCTGGCCCCGCCGCTCTCACCTTCAAAACCTGGTACGACCTGGAGCAGGACTACGATTACGTGTTCGCCTCGGCTTCCACAGATGGGGTCAACTGGGACATCCTTCGCTCCGAAAACTGCACAACCGACAATTCTTCCGGTAACAGCTACGGCTGCGGCTGGAATGGGACCTCCAATGGCTGGATTGATGAAAGCCTTGACCTTTCCGCGTACGCCGGCTCAAAGGTCACCATCCGCTTCGATTACGTCACTGACGCTGCTGTCAACGGCAAGGGCATGGCATTGGACGATTTCAGTATTGCCGCGATTGATTACCACAACGATCTTGAAGGAGATATGGGCGGCTGGGAGGCTGATGGCTTCGTGCGGCTGCAAAATATGCTGCCTCAGACGTATTCAGTCAGTTTGATTTCCATGGGGAAAAATCTCCAGGTGCAGGTTGTCCCATTAAGTCAGACCAATACAGCAGAAATTCAATTTGAAATTAATCGAGATGTGGAAAAAGTGATCCTGGTCGTTTCCGGTACCACCCCCATAACCCGCGAAAAAGCCGTCTATCAGACCCAAATTCAGTAAGTCAGCGATCCAGTTAACAACAAAGAGCAGTACAAATGTACTGCTCTTTGTTTAGGGTGAAATTATATGTTGCCTAAGGCTTCCACCATACTGTCATAAACGGTGAAGTAAGGCAGTATGCCTACCAGATCCATCGAGTCGCGCACGTTCTCATTCAACTGCACCAGAATTAGATCAGTCCTTCGCTTTTTAAGTTCCTTCTGAACCCTGATGATCGCCCACCAACCAGCACTTGAGACGAAACTGATGTCGGACATGTCCACGACAACATCTTTATCAGATGGGATCAGGTCAGTCAATATGCGCTCAAGATCTGGAGCTGTGGAACTATCAACTTTACCTTCTCCTTTTACGACGGTGCAACGCTTATAATCCGTTTTTTTAAAATCCATGTTTGCCCTCACAAATGTTACGATTATTGGGTAAGATTGAAGAATTATAACATCAATCCACCAACTATTTATATAAATTTCCCGGCAATTCTCAACATGGAAAAGCGCATTGGAAATTCTGGCAAGCATTACCTCAATATTCCCATCACTTTCGCTCAGACGGAGTGTGTTTCAAACTGTTTAGCCGTTTAGATGAAATAAGCCTTGTCAGTCGTTACTTGATTTACGAAAATTACTTTGGATGAACTTTGACAAATTCATATTGAGAATTGCTGATAAATTTCCAAACCCTGTATAATATTGTCCTATGCGTTATCATATTTGGACTGAAGGCTGCCAGATGAATGTGGCCGATTCCCGCCGGATGGCTCGGTCGCTTGAGAATCTGGGTTACCAACCCAGCTCACGCCCGGACCAGGCCGATGTGATTGTGCTTAATACCTGCGTGGTCCGGCAAAGCGCCGAGGAAAAAGCCCTGGGCAGATTGAGCTCGCTAAAGTCGCTCAAACAGCAAAACCCCAACCTGGTGATCAACCTGATGGGCTGTCTGATTGGCATCCATGGGAACGAGACGTTGCAGAAGCGCTTCCCTTGGGTGGACGTGTTTTCCCCACCCTCTGATCCAGCCCCCTTGCTGAACTTTCTTTCCAACCGGCAGGCAGCCCATGAAGCCAGCTCCTGGCGCCAGCAAATTGACCTCATCCTGGATCAGGAATTTGGCGTCAACACGCCTGGAGAAGCACGCGCGATCTCTGAAAACCTGCCTGTGGTGCTGGGGTGTTCACATGCCTGCACCTACTGCGTCATCCCGCTGAAACGCGGTCGGGAGGTCAGTCGATCTGCTGAAAAGATCATTGCGGAAGCCGGCGCTATGGTCTCCCAGGGGGTGCGTGAGGTGGTCTTACTTGGGCAAATTATTGATCGATATGGGCTAGATCTGCCCGGCAGCCCTCATCTCCCTGAACTGCTTGAAAGGCTCTCCAGGATTCCAGGGCTGCTGCGCCTGCGCTTTCTCACCAGCCATCCCAACTGGATGACGGATCAGTTAATCCAAACCGCCGCAGCACTGCCCAAAGTCATGCCTCATATTGAGGTGCCCATCCAGGCTGGAGATGATGAAATCCTGGCTGCCATGCGCCGAGGCTACACCAATCAGCAGTATCGGGACCTGGTCGCCAGGTTGCGTGAGCAAATTCCCGGGGTATCCATCGCCACGGATGTCATTGTGGGCTTCCCTGGGGAATCTGACGCGGCTTTCCAGAAGACCTACGATCTGCTGGCTGATCTCAAATTGGACTCAGCCCATCTGGCGCGCTATTCCCCCCGCCCGGGCACCTATTCCGCCCGCTTCCTGGAAGACAACGTGCCACCCGAAGAAAAGATGCGACGCTTCAGGCTTTTGGAAGACCTGCAAGAAAATATTGTCGGCGGGATCAACCAGGCCTATCTGGGTCAATCCCTACCTGTGTTGTTCGAATACAAAAACAAAGGGCGCTGGTACGGCCGCACGCCCACCAACCGAATCGTTTTTGTGGAAACTGAGCAAGACCTGCTGGGGCAGGAACGGGATGTCACCATCACCTGGACGGGTCCCTGGTCGCTTCTGGGGCAGCTCTCTTAGCCCCGCTTTACCCTGTAACTATTCCATCCGCTTTTCAGGAAATTGACACAGACCCAGCACCGGGCACACGCGGCAGTCCGGTTTGCGCGCATGGCAACTTGTGCGCCCCAGCCTGATCAGGTTCAAATGCAGGGCATAATAATCGGCCGGGTCAGCCGCCCGCTCAAGATACCTGTGCGCGTTTTCCACGTTCAACTTCACCGGCCGCAAGCCTATCCTGCCCGAAACGCGGTAGATATGGGTATCCACCGGGAAGGCTGGCATGTCCAATGAGAATAACAACACAATCGCTGCGGTTTTGGGACCCACTCCCTTCAAACCCAGCAGCCAGCCGCGAGCCTCTTCCACGGGCAGATCCTTGAGCCAATCCAGGCTGATCTCGCCTTGCCTGGCGCTGATGGCCTTCAGCGCTTCTTGAATATTGGGCCCTTTTTGGTTGGCAAGACCCGCGCTCCGGATGACCTGCATGAACTCCTCCGGGTCAGTGTCCCGCACCTCTTCCCAGCTGGAGTAATTTCGTTTGATCGCCTCGAACGCCTTATCGCGGTTGAGGTCGTTGGTATTTTGGGATAAGTAGGTGCTGACCAGTTCGTCCACCGGTGGCAATGGGTTCCTCCAGACCGGCTTGCCATAGACCTGCAGCAGCCTTTGATTTACCTGCCATATGCGCTGCTTGTGTTCTTCCAGGATTTCCATTAAGGAGTTTTGCTCAGACTGGTTCACTTCATATCCACAGGGTTTTAGGCCGTCTACAGGTTGATCTCGAGATTAAAAGCTGGACCGATCTCACCCACCTCCAGCCCGCGCCAGTTGCGCAGCAACGGGTTGTTGAACTTCTGATAAGCCTCGGAATCGATTTGCGCGCCAAACCCCAGTGCCTTCAAGATCATAGTGGTCAGGCGGTGGGTCGCCCGACGTGAAGGATCCCCATCAGAGAATTTGAAGGCGATCCCGATTCCTTGTGAGCCAGGTCGCACCGCGTCCGACATCAACCCGATCATCTGGTAACCTTCAGCGCCCCCCTTGACCACCGCCTTTCCCTGCATTACCTGCATTAGGATCGTATCGAACATGCCTGGGCCGGAAACCATGCTCGGGTAAGACATCATGGCATGGGTAATTTTCTTACAGGCAGCCTGCCTCTCAGGCGCCAACCCCGCCGGGTCACACAAACGTGCCACAGCCAGGGCAAAATTGGTCAGAGGCATCGCGAAAACCGGCGCGCTGCAGCCATCCGTGCCTATAGTCAGGTCTTCCTCAGGCAGATCAGACATTTCTGCCATGGTTTGACGTATGGTTTCCTGCACCGGGTGGGTCACTTCAAGATAGTTCTCCAGCGGTAGTTCCCGCATCCTGGCATGCGCCAGCATACCGCTGTGTTTCCCGGAACAGTTATGCCGGTAGGGTGTCGGCTCCTCCCCTCTCAGGCGCATGGCATCAGCGGTCGGCTTGTCGGCCGGCCAGTGAAATCCGCATTGCAGGTCGGCTTCGGTCAAGCCCACTTTCTGGTGGATGCTCTTGAGGACTGCCACATGCGCGTCTGTGCCTGTGTGCGAGGCACACATGATGGCAAGTTCTTCATCAGTCAATCCAAAATAATCGGGACCCTGGCGTTCCACAAATGGCAGCGCCTGGAAAGGCTTCATCGAACTACGCGGGAAGGTTTTGAGCACAGGGTCCCCTGCAGATGCCAGCAGCCTGCCCGTTGAATTAACCACTGCCAACGCTCCAAAATGCACGCATTCCACCATCCCGCCCCGGGTTAACTCAATCAACGGAGAATACCCTCGCAATGTTTCCACCAAGATCACCTCACCAGGATTAAGGGATACTTTGTTCGTAATAGGTAGCCAGACCCCAGCGTAGCCGGTTGTAAAAGAGTTCACTGGTACTTGAGGTCACTTCAAACCGTTTCATGATTTTTGGGATGATCCCCAAAACGCTATCGAGACTGGCTTTTTCTTCCATCAGAGGGTCCAGCAGATGTTTGATGGAGGTGATCAAATGGGTCATGCCTTTCACCTGTTCCTGCCCCACCACCCCGCTTCTGGCAGATACGATCTGATAGGTCCGAAAGGCTTTTGAGCCGAGCAGTTTCAGGTCTTCAAGCCATTCATTCAGGTTGCAGTATGCCAGGAACGGTGGTTGATCCACCAGCACCGAATCACCCACGAAAACGACTTTTAATTTTGGTATGTTCACCCAGATGCCGGCGTTATTCGAGCCGAAATGGTGCGCCATTTGGAATTCAGTTCCGCCAATATGCAAACCAAGATTCTCCTGGAAGGTAATCTCAGGTGGAAACCAGCGCGTCCCCCCATTCACCAGTTCATGGCTTTCGGTGTATCCCGGCTGATCTTCCTGAACTTTTCCAGCCCCTTGCCGCCCTTTAGTGGTACTGACACTGTTGCTGTGAGCAATCACAACGCAATCTGTGCCTTTGGCGCTCAACAAGCGGTCATAATTGGTGTCAAGGCTGATTAAAAACCTTGGATCACCCGTGATCAGGCGTGCCGTTCCACTGCGCCAGGATTTTTGTTCGTCCTGTCGCAAGGGTGAATCTATCAGCACCGAACCATTCTCAGTCCGAACGATACCCGTAACCAAACCTAGGGAATTATTTTCAATAAAGATGTTGGGTGCAATTTCCTGCATTGACCTGGTCCTCCACAAAAAGCTTTCGTAAACTGTCGGTATTATAGCCAAAGTTTGGAATATTACCAAACCAGATCACTTTCTCAGTCCTGAGCAGCACAAACCGGGATGTGATCCTGGTTGGTCTTTGCGTTGAGATCCAGGTTGAAATAGGGGGATGGATCCAGGGTATTGCTGATTTCCAGTTCGTTCATGAATTTGCCTGAGCCGTCGTCCATGACAATTGAAAAATGCAAATGTACCCCTACTGGATTGGCAGTATCTCCCGAGTAATTGCCCTGATAACCGAGCAGATCGCCCGCCTTGACAGGTATTTCCGTGGCTCCTGCCGGAAATTTGGACTCGATCAGGGAGGTGCCAGCAGGTTCGGCGAGGTGGGTCATGTACAACCAGATTTGTCGTTCAGGGTGAAGCGGATCCTCAGGTACGCGGATGATCAGGCTGGATTTCCAGGTCTCAAACCGGGTCAGGTAGCCGTCATACGGAGCATACACAGGGGGTTGCCCTGAGGCTGTCCCCGCGAAAATATCGATGCCCTGGTGCCTGTGAAACAACCGAAAAGAATCCCCCCACAGGTAACCAATATACCCATCGGTGGGCAAAAGGAAAACGGAATTGCCACATCTCTCACCTGCATCTACTTTCCACTGCGGGTAATCTTCCGGGTTTCGCAGCCATGCCATTACTTTTGTGTTTCTTCCACCAAGGTAGGTCCGGTAAAGGAACACCCCTATGATGCAAACAACAACCATGACGATGGTAGCAATTATACGGGATCGTTCTTTAGTTTTCATGCAACAACAGCTCCCTACTTCTTTACATATTCAAGTTTTTCTTTCTAACAAATCGCAAACATATTGTATTCACTAATCTGATATCGGTTAAATATAGTTTTCTCATAACGATTTGACCCACAAAGGAGATTTCTATGACTTTCTATTTGAACCCTTACGCCCGCAGATATCATGCACAAAGGATGTCTGACGTATTGAACGATTTACAGAACAATTATGATCCACGGGTATCTTTCCCCATGGACATTAAAGCCCACAATGATGGCTATGAATTGAAGGCATATTTGCCCGGTGTCACAGCCGAAAACGTGGAAATTCAGATTGTGAACGAAGTGGTAACCATCAGCGGCGAAGTGAAAGTGGAACGTGATGCCGAAACGGAATACCTGCTTGCGGAACTGCCAACCGGTCGATTCCATCGCGTGATTTCGCTTCCCACCCCGCTTGACTCAGAAAAAGTTGAGGCAAGCCTCGAAAATGGCATTCTGACGGTGGAAATTCCCAAGGCGTCTGAAGCCATGCCGAAAACCATCAAAGTACAAAAGAAGTAATTCGGCTGTGGGCTGTTAACAACTAGTGTAAAAATGCCAATGGTGAACGCCATTGGCGTTTTTATTTCTTTCCTTGCCCGGATTTCTCCAGTCAATTGCTGGTCATTAATCTGAAATATTGGACCAGTTTGAACAAATACTTTGATTCTTGACCAGCAATTGTTATAATTTGATTCCATAATGACCATCAGGAACTTTTTCGGCTTGTGGGGCGTCTGTATTTGAAGATTGAAACTTAACATTTCATAATATCGGGCAAGATTAGATATATTGCTCTACGATTAATAAAGGAGAAAAGATGAAAAAGCAAAATGTTTTGTTCATATTTCTGGCGCTGACTTTAGTGCTCTCATTATTCCTGGGAGTTGACCCGGTCAAGGCATCTACTTATCCAACATTTACAATTGCTGAAGTGAAAAAAGGGGTCAGTGTCACGATTCTTACCAAGGATATGCCCGCGAATATGACCTTTAAAGCCTTCATGGGTGAATTTGACACACAAGGCATAGATGGCATTGAAGTGGCAACTTTTGGTTCAGGTGAAGGCGGCTCGTTCGCAGTCACGTTCAACATTCCTGAAGCACTGAAGACCCGCGCCCAAATTTCCATCCGCATCGAAGGCACCGATAATCCCCATTATGCTTACAACTGGTTCTGGAATGATGAAGACTCCGGCACCTGGCCTGAACCCGAGGAGCCTGAGCCGCCAAAACCGGATTGTGGCTGCCCAGCCGTCCCGACTGTCTCAATTCAAACGGTCGAAGCTGGAAAAACCGTAACCATCAGAACCAGCAATTTTCCCAAGAATGTTGAATTCACCATCCTGATGGGCAAGATGTGGACCCGCGGCATTGGTGGTGTTGAGGTTGCCAAGTTGAACTCAGGTGAGGGCGGCACATTTGACGCCACCTTTACGATCCCAGCATCACTGGTAGATGAGGAACGGATTGCCATTCGATTGGACGGCGTTGGCGGATATTATGCCTACAACTGGTTCTGGAATAACGCTGCTGCCGTGCCCCCTTCGGAACCACCCGCTGACGAGTACTCTGGCTACCCCTACTTCTTTATCACCGCTGTGGTGAGGGATACCAATGTCTCCATCAAAGCCCACAACCTTCCCAAGGATACCGATTTCAAGGTGTTGATGGGCAAGATGTGGACCAGTGGCATCAACGGTATTGAAGTGGCCAGTTTCAATTCCGGTGAAGGTGGGGAACTCGAAGTCACCTACACCATCCCGGTTGCCCTGGCAGGGCAAGAGCGCATTGCCCTCCGGTTGCAAGGAGATTACTATTTCGCCTACAACTGGTTCTGGAACAACACCACTGCCAAATAACAGCCCACAGCATTTCAGTTAAGTAAGGGCTGGCCAATAATGTGGTCAGCCCTATCACTCAAAGATTGCCCTAATTACACGCTCTTTCATGATGGGTTTTAAGTAACTTGAAACAAAAAGCGCTCCTGATTCTTGCGTTTGTATGATATCATACCGGCTGGAGAAAAATGGACAACAAAATCACCATCATTGAGGGACCTACCCCGACCTTTGAACACATCCAGGATAGTCATACTCGGGGAAGCGCCACCACCTGGACTGCGGGCGTCCTGGAAGGCCCCTATCTTTACGATATGGCCCTCACAACCCTGCGCACTTTTGACAGCCAGGTTCTTCTGGAACGCTGTTCCAACGCTTGGAAAGAAAAACTGACCATGTTTCTGGAATATCGCGACCGTGTCGGTCTGACCAAGCAAGCCCCCATTCTTGCCGCCCGGGCAATGGAAGTGGAGGAAGGCGAAATCCTGGATCTCTGGGTGCGGTTGGACTTGCAGGAAGACTCTGACATTTACATCGATGACAATACCCACGATCCGGAAGAGGATTAACCAACCAAAAGCACAACGATCGATAAGCTGCCCCTGTATGGGGCGGCTTTTTTGTGGGCTGAAAGATACGTGGCCGGCTCGGTCTGCTGTAGGTACTGAACAACATCCTTGCTTTTCCGACCCCAAACGGGAAAACGAACGTAACCAAAACAAAAAGACACACAAAACTTGTGTGTCTTTTGCAGACCCGAATGGTTCAGGTCAACTCTCATAATGCCCCAGGAGGGAATTGAACCCCCAACCTAGGCGTTAGGAGTGCCTCGCTCTGTCCATTTGAGCTACTGGAGCGTATCCTGATTATACTTCGCTATGGCAACATCGTAAAAGGATCGACTGCTGTACCACCATAACGGATTTCAAAATGGAGGTGCGCGCCAGTTGAGTTTCCGGTAGTACCGGCTGCTCCAATGACATTGCCCTGGTAAATTGTGCTGCCACAACTGACACTTATTTGATCAAGATGTTCGTAAAAGGTCTCATAACCATTCCCATGATCGATCACTACCAGGTTGCCATAACCACCGTTTAGCCAGCCGGCATAGGCTACAACGCCGTCATCCACCGCGTATAGCGGTGAACCTTCGCCGGCTCCAATATCGATTCCACCGTGTCCTGGCATGAACCGGTTTCCGGAAATGAAATGCACGGAGCTTGGCCAAATCATGAATCCATCACCCATGATGGTTTGATAAAACGAGCAGGCACCCGGACCGGTGAAACCACTGGTCTTATTGCCCGAAGCATCAGTTGATACTGCGGCATAGGAGTAATTTATCAAGGTTTTCGCTCCACCAGGAACCATAACATAGGTGCCTGGTGTAATTACTGGATTCGCAAGATCGATGTCATTTCCGACAAAAAAGGCGATATCTTGGGGACTTACGGAAAAGCCGTCGGGAACTGTAACATCACCAGGATTTACTGAAAACTTATTTGCCACACTTTGAAGGGTATCGTCGTCCTTCCATTTGTACCAAACACCTGGGACAGGCGGGAGGACCAGGACCTGATCCGGTTTCAAGTTGTCAGCTTTGTCAAAAAGAATATCGTAGTTGTTGTTGTAGATCGTGTAAATGAACTTAAAAACATCTGCCGGTTCCGATTCTGAGCTTGCATAATACTTTTCAGCGATCGCCCAGATGGAATCACCTGCCTGCACCGTATATTCGATTGGTTCAGTTCTTACATCAGAATCAATCTCGGTGTGGGTAACAACATCGCGTGTTACCACCTTCTCATTGGACGGGGCGACGAATTCCGGCATAACAGCCACTGCGCCCTGACCGAGAGGTTCTTCGGCCGTAAGGATCGTACGCCGTTGTTCTGCCATTGAACGGGCAATTTTTGGCTGCCACACCAACACCGAGACCAGGGCAGCGCAAACAACCGCGGTAATGATCCACATGACCAGGTTGCTCCGTTTTCCCTTTTTAGCCGCGGAGTTTTCCAGTTTTTCTTCTGACATGATTTTTCCTTATACTTCCCTGCTGGTTTACATATTGTCCGTCAGGGCTTCTAAAAATTCATCATTTGTCTTAGTTTTTTCCATGCGCTGCAGGATGGCTTCAGTCGCCACAGCAGTATCCATACCGGCACCTTGTGGAGGGCTTGAAACCATTTGCAGGTACATTCTACGCATTAACCAGACTCGCTGCAAGGTTTCGCGATCCAGCAGAAGTTCTTCGCGCCGGGTGGAAGAGCGCTCGATATCAATGGCGGGGAAGATGCGCCGTTCCTGTAGCCGGCGTGAAAGGTGCAGTTCCATGTTGCCAGTACCTTTGAACTCTTCGTAAACCACGTCATCCAACCTGGAGCCGGTATCAACCATTGCCGTGGCTATAATGGTCAGGCTGCCCCCGTCTTCAAGGTTGCGCGCGGCACCAAAGAAACGCTTGGGCGGGTACAAAGCCGAAGGATCCATGCCGCCGGAGAGCGTTCGACCAGATGGGTTGACCACCATGTTGTAAGCCCGCGCCAGCCGAGTAAGCGAATCCATCAGGATCACTACATCAAGACCGTTTTCAACCAGCCTCTTGGCGCGGTCCAAGGCTATTTCTGCCATGCGGACATGCGCATTGACTGGTTCATCAAAGGTGCTTGCCACCACTTCAGCATCCACCGAGCGGTCCATATCGGTCACTTCTTCAGGTCGTTCACCGATCAGAGACATGATCTGGCGTACTTCTGGGTGGTTTGCCGCAATTGCATTGGCAATATCCTTCACTATTGTGCTTTTTCCAGCCTTAGGGGGAGAGACAATCATAGCGCGCTGCCCGCCACCAATCGGGGCAATTAAATTTATCATTCTTGTAGAAAGATTCTTTGGATCATGTTCCAGGTTTAACCGAAAATCGGGAAATATTGGGGTCAATGATTCAAATTTTGGACGCTTGCGGGCTTCATCAGGTGTCAATCCATTAATTGATTCAACTTTTAACAAGCCATAATGTCGCTCTGACTCTCTCGGCGGACGAACGTGCCCGATGATCAAGTCACCAGAGCGCAGATCATACCGGCGCAGTTGGGCCTGAGACACATACACATCCTCAGGTCCGATGCGGTAGTTGCTGCGCAGGAAGCCAATTCCTTCGTTCATGATCTCAAGCACACCGCCCCGCATTTCCAGTCCTTCGGCTTCTGCCTGGGCTTGTGCTATCTTAACGATCATCCCTTCCCGCTTCAACCGGTTCGGCTTGGGGAAGTTAAGATCTTCTGAAATTTTCTTCAGTTCTTTGACCGATTTCTTTTCTAATTCAAATATATCCATAGCATCCTTTACATGTCAGAATATTGGTTTTTAAAAGCTCCACTACGCTCCGCATTCCTGGAAGGACATGGATTCATTCACACGAAAAACACTGTTTTCATAAAGGAGTTCATTGACATGCTTTACAGAGGGAACATTACCCGATAATTTCGGGCTCATACACCAATTAAGTAATATTTTAACTTTCTGTGAGTTATTGGAAAAATTATAACAGGTTTTCTATTGTGCGCAAGTCAAATGTTCACATTAATTCATTCCGCTAAATAATTACTGCTCATTACGCAATCCGCAATAATTACACACAATTTGCAAAATTTATCACTTGCTATCCGGGTAATTTCGTGCTATTATTATTATAATTATAAGAGGTCAGTCTCAAGGGCGTTTTGCTCATCTATGAAAGGAGCATAAATTATGAAACCTAAGCAGCCTTTAATATTGTTGTTGTCAGTCTTGCTGATAGGCTTGGTTAGCATCTCTATTTCAAAGAGTTCAAGCGCACTGGCAATTACGCCAACTGAAGAGAGTACCTACTTAATTCAGTGGACCGGGGATAATTCCGGTGCTGATTCCCAAGCCCTTCGTGATGAATTGATCCATAAACAATCCGAAAACGAGATCGGTGAGTGGGTTTATGTCAGTATCCAGGAGTACCATAACCCAATTCAACTCCTCTATTACAACAATGACCAGCCAGTGCCTGAAAACGTCAGGCATGAATTCTGGTACCACATAAACTCTGATGGATTAACAGATAAATCTTCTGAGATGCTGCTAACCAAAGATGGGAAAGTTCTAAACGAAGTCTTGGTCAAGGATGGTCGAACGATCCTTACTCAGTCCGGACAAACCTTTGAATTTGTTCCCTACAAGCTTTCTCTAAATTTTGGTATAGATATTTCAGCCGATAGACAATACGATATTCCTGGCACTCGAATGATCGAAGTTGTTGAGTTGAATGGGGAACTAGTTTACCTGGTCACAACTATTTCTGAATTCGAGGACCCGGTTCTATTCGGCAAAGATGAAGGGGTTCAGCACAAAGCGCTGAATTATTTCGCGGCTGATAACGGCTTACTGTTAAAGTCAGTGGATATCGTCACCCGTATGGATGGCACTGATTTTGTGCTGTCTGAAAACACATACGATATCAGGCTTGATGCCGTGCCGGATGAAACACTTCTGATTAAGTTTGAAATGGATACAGTAAGATGAAAAAGACTTCACTTAGCCTGATGATAATCGTTCTTTTCTTGCTCACTTCAAGCGTATATGAAGTTGATGCTGGCAGTGGGCAAACAGTCTACAGTGCTGTGGCTGGTGTATCTACTTGGTCGCAAAAGCGAATACTGATAGGAGCCAGTGGTTGGAATGCTTACGCTTCAAGTACTGCCAGCCAAGCAATCGATAAGATAGGCCATACCATCGCTACCGCGTATTGGATATGTCCAAATGGTTCTATAGGATATACAGTTAGCCAATACGATCTATATAGATTCGACTCTTCACAGTATGATCTAAATTATGCCTATCTGCCGAATAGCTTAAACTATTGCGGGGGAACACGCCATTTTGCAGGCGGCAACCACTTCTATGAACTAAATCAGGTCCAGGATTTCGTTACGGCAGCCCATACTGAATGAAGCATCACAGCTTCAATTACTAACCTCCGAAAGAGTTCCGACAAATTTTGTCAAACAAGACAATTGCCGGTCTCTTTTTTTATACTCATCAGTTTTGTAATCACAGGTTGGATTAAGGGTGGGAGGCCGCTTGAAGAAGTGGATAGAAATGCTTTGTCCGAACCCCAACATTGGTTGCGGGGTCAAGGAGCATCCCAGACCGGTGGGGTGTTTGTTGGGTTCCGTCTAACTGGAAGAAATCCTAAGCGTTCCCTCCTTATCCGCTCAACCCAACCTAAACTGGGCTTTGCGATACTCTTTCCACCATAATGGTAAGGTCTATTCTGAGGCGATGAGCCAATCAGGATGGAAAAGCTGTTAATGCTATAATGCTTTTACGCAATTATTACTCGTCCTGGAGGATATATGGCGGTTCGCGCCAAAAGCACATCAAAAACCAGCAAGAAGAGCTCCACTGCCAAACGTAAGCCTTCCACTGCCAAAAAGTCACCCTCACGCGCAACAACTGCGTCCCGGCAAACCACCTGGCGTACTTCCACCAACCGGGCTTCTAAACAAACCCCCAAGACGCAGAAACCCACTATTCCCATCTCACCCGAACGTAAAGTGGACATGGCGGGAATTATCCTCACAGTAATTGGAATCCTGACCCTGCTCAGTTTACTCACCTCACGTTCAGGCGTCGTGACCGGTTGGTGGTCCAATGTCCTCTCCAAGGCGATCGGCTGGGGTGCTTATGCTTTACCCATCATCCTGCTGCTGGTTGGATTATGGTTCCTCTTGCGCAAGATAGAAAACTTCCCACAGATCTCAGCGGAGCGAATAATTGGTATATTCCTGGCTTTCTTTAATATCCTGACCTGGTTTCAGTTAATCTCCAGGACCACAACCACGCCTCAGACGGATGGGGGAGGGGCAGTTGGCAGGTTCATCCTGAACACTCTTACCAACTGGTTTGGCACCCCAGGTGCGATCATCTGGCTTGTGGCATGGTTGCTCACTTGTCTGGTCTTGTTGGTGGATCTTTCCATGTCCAATCTAACCAATTGGCTGGCGGAAAAATTCAAAGACAACCAGTCCAAACTTGCCCACTATATCAAGCAAAGAGCCACTGAGCGCCAGCAGGCGAAACAAGCTGATCATCCCGAAACCTCGCCAACGCAGCCTGATCGCTCAGAGGTCTCACTTCCAGCAGAACCGCAGAGTCAGAAACCAGCCCCTGAAACAGGAGGTCTCCCTTCCCAACATGAATGGATCCTGCCAAACCCTGAAGAGATTCTCTCCCCAGTTGTGGCAGCACCGGTGGATGAAGAAAGTGACCAGGATCGTGCCCGTGTAATCGAAGAAACTTTACGCTCCTTCAGCACCCCAGCCCATGTGGTCGAAATCCGCAGAGGTCCCGCCATCACTCTATTCGGTGTGGAACCGGATTTTATCGAATCCCGCAATGGCAAAACGCGCGTACGCGTGAGTAATATCGTACGGTTAGCGGACGATATTGCCATGGCGTTGAAAGCGTCCCGCATCCGCATCCAGGCCCCTGTTCCGGGCAAGGGTTATATTGGGATTGAAGTGCCCAACCAGAAAACTGCCCTTGTATCCCTCCTGGAAATCGTCCAAAGTCCATCGTTTATGACATCGAAAGCTCCCCTGAAGTTTGCGCTGGGAAAGAATGTCGCCGGTCAGCCATTCACGGCAGATTTGGCTTCCATGCCTCACCTTCTGATTGCCGGCACTACCGGCGCCGGTAAATCGGTCTGCATTAATGCCATCCTGGCTGGCTACCTGCTTGCCCTCACGCCCGACCAAATCCGCATCGTCCTGGTGGATCCCAAGCGGGTGGAGTTGACCGGTTACAATGGCGTTCCCCATCTTCTCGCCCCAGTGATCGTGGATGCCGATAAAGTTGTGGGTGCCCTGCAATGGATGCAGCGCGAGATGGACCTGCGTTATCGCATGTTCTCTGAAGCCGGTGCTCGAAATATCGCTGAGTACAATGCTAAACAGACTGCAAGTCAGGGGAAAACACTGCCATTCCTCCTGGTTGTGATTGACGAACTGGCAGATATGATGATGCTGGCTCCCGACGAAACCGAGCGTTCTCTCACGCGCCTGGCACAGCTTGCCCGCGCCACCGGCATCCACCTGATCCTTGCCACCCAGCGCCCCTCAACAGATATTCTGACGGGATTGATCAAAGCCAACTTCCCCGCGCGCATCGCTTTTGCTGTCGCTTCAGGTGTGGACAGCCGGGTCATTCTTGACCAGCCAGGCGCAGAACGCTTGCTTGGCAAAGGCGACATGCTCTTCCAGGCACCCGATGCTGCCGCACCTGTGCGCCTGCAGGGCACTTTTGTTTCAGATGCGGAAATCAACCGGTTGACTGACTTTTGGAGGATGCAGGCAAGCCAGATAACTTCAACCGGGCGCCCGGACACGGCTGTGTTCTCAGCCCAATCACACGTACCCATGATGGATATTCCCTTGGTGCAAGAGTCACTTTGGCAGGAATTGGCAAAGGACCCCGACGAAGACCCCATCACCAGGGAAGCGCTCGCTCTCATCCGCAAGGAAGGTCGGGCTTCCATCTCGATGCTGCAGCGAAAATTGCGCATTGGCTACACGCGCGCCGCCCGCCTGGTGGAAAACCTGGAAGACCAGGGCATCATCGGTCCTCCCAATCCACAGACGGGAACCCGGGAAGTGCTCGATTGGGGGGAATATGGCCCCCTGAAGGAAGATTGAGCCTGCGGTAAAGCCTGCAAATGCCACGTGCGTGGTAATTCAAAATGGTACCTGGTCACCCTGATAACCGGAAATCGGAGTAATCTCGGCAGGTGAATGTACGAAATTATCCCCAATAAGTGCAATTCTCCATAAATGCTAATTTGTGGAAAATTGATCCAATACAATCCTGTGAACCGCGCTTAAGCAAGTCAGTTAATAGTCCATAGACCGAAAATTGTCGTAATAAATTGCTCTATTACAAGCATCAAACTAAATTGATCAAGATTCATGTCAATTCTACGTAGAGGCACCCTTGATTATCTGACACTATTTTCCATTAAGAAAAATCTTATGTCATCATCGCATTGACAAATATAAAATGTTGGTCCTACCAAAATGATTTAGATGTTAAATCAGTAGCTTCTCAAGGAAATTTACCTCATCTATTGTTGATAATGAATTATAATCAGTTCGTTTAACCTGGTGTTCATTCTGGAGGGAAGATGAAAAGACCTGCACTGATATTCACAACTATTGTTTTTCTGCTTTGTCAATTTCCAATTACGACTACCGCTAATAGTTTGAGACAACAAGATTCATTTCTCACGACCAACACAAATGGTTCAAACTCCTTCTTTTTGCAAGACACCTATCCGATTGACGATTCATCAACGCAAACAAGCGTTACATACCCCATAGAAGGCGATCTCACTGAGCAGGAACCATCCAACCTTCCTACAGAGGCGGAGCAGTTACTATTGCTTGAGCCGCTAGAGGAGCCTGAACCTGTTCCATTATTTGAGCCAACCATTACTGTGGATGATCAAACCCAACACATAAGCCCATGGATTATGTTGCAGGTAAACCCGGCAATATACATCCCTGGCAAACCCATTCTTGTAAATTGGCAGATAAAGGAGGGTAGCCAATTGAAATTGGATGGAACAGAAAAGTTGGTTATTCGTTTTTCAGAAGGTTTGTTACCAGTCGATGAAACCCTTGCATCCAATGCCAATACTGATGGAGTAGTTGGCATCCAGTTGATGTCCCTAGATGGGAGTTTCGAACTATCCCAGACGACAACGCCAACAACTGACCGGATCGGTTTTGCAATCGAACTCACTCAAGAGGGGAAAGTAGTCGATGCCAGCGGAGTCACCTTACCGGTAAATGGCATTCAACCGCAACTGACCCCTCCCTACATTGAGAATGGGACCGGGATAACCATAGAACCAACAGACATTAATTCTGTCCAAAACATGTTATTTTCTATCGATGTTCCCAGTCCCCACACACTTCCCTCGATTAGTTTAACAGGGTCTCCAATTGAGTTGCTGGCAGTAGATTCAATTTCAGGAACAAATGTAACGCAATTTTCTAGCCCGCTCAAACTAACCTTCACTTATCCCACAGACAAAATTCTGCCGGAACAAGAAGCTGACTTGCAACTGTTTTACTACAACCCGGAAGACTACCAATGGTATTCCATGGAAACCCAGGTGGATACGGTGAATAAGACCCTGACCGCGTTAACCGACCACCTGACAGTTTTTGATTACAAGGCTGCCAACTGGCAATCTTACGTCCCACCGCTGTTGGAAAACTACCAGGTTTCGGAGTTTACCGGAGCCGCAACATACCAGATGGACTTTCCGGCTTTTGAAGGCCCCAATGGTCTCAAACCTAATTTAACGCTGAGTTACAACAGCCAGATCATTGACGAGGGTTCAGCCTATACCCAGGCGAGTTGGGTCGGGATGGGTTGGTCTTTGGAGACAGGCATGATCACACGGAACATGCATGGAACAGATAATAAACTGACAGATGACACCTACATGCTTTCACTGAATGGTTTGAGCGGCAGATTATTGCCTATCAGTACCAGCGGCACAAAGACAAATTATGCACTGGCTCAAGATTCCTTTGACAAAATCGAATTTGATTCAGCCACCCAAAGTTGGACATTGTATAGCAAAGATGGATTAGTTTATTCATTCGGTGATGGAAACTCAACTGGAACCGGTTTCAACGTTAAGTTTAGCCCACAAAAGGGATGTGAAAAAGGAGGTGGCCTTCTCAAAATCTGGGGGTGGGCACTCAGGGAAGTCGCTGACCGTTATGGAAATAAAATCAATTACCAATACGACATACAAAAGAAGAATGATTGTCAGAATGACCTTGCGATATTGCCCAGTGTAATTACCTATGCCGGCGGAAAGTTTGAAGTTCACTTTATCACGGAAGATAGGTTTGATTATCTGAATGATTGGGCTAAAGAGGAATCCAGAACGTTGTTCTCAACAAAACGCTTGCACGAGATCGAGTACTTGGTTAATGGCAGCGAGGTAAAATCATATGTATTCTCCTACGCACAAAATGGAGCTGGTAACGTCATTCTGCCACACTTCCAATGGCAGGGTGATGATGCATTAACCTCCACCTTGATTTCTATTCAAGAAACTGCTGTTGAGAATGGCGGTCAAAAGTTGTTACCTGCGACCCAATTTGACTACTCAGATGACCACATGCATATTAATAAAATCAGTAACGGTTATGGTGGAGAAGTAACTTTTACCTATGAACAGAAATCTTACTTTGATGACTTCAATGATAACCTCCGTTCAGCTAGATGGCGATTTGGAACTGATGAATGTGTAGGCGCTATTGGAACAAGCTGGCAAGGATTTAACGGAACTATAGTCCATTGTGAAGACAGCTGCTTGAGATTGGGAAATCCAGGACAAGACAACATTACTATTCATTCAATGCCAGAAAACATTGTCAAACCTGGCGCAAAATATAGATTCGCGATAGGCGGAAAAAGCTCGACAGGAAGTGAAACTGGTACATATTTTGGTTTTGCACTTCACCCCGGCGCAGGTCAATTAGATGAACAGTGGTTTATTAATGTCACTTTGGGTACGAGCTTCCCCGAATCACCAGAAGACTATCCACAAGGTGACGTTACAATGCCAGTGGACTACAACATCAATCAGATCAAATTATTCGTTGAAAATGGCGGCAGTTATATCAAAGACCTTGATATTGTGATTTATACATCTCGTTATGTTGTAACGTCCCGGACTGAAACGGACACAACTACAGGCAATACTGGAACGTGGACATATGCTTATCCCGAAGAGTTTGCCATGAACGACCCCACCAACTCAGGCAGCGCTGCGGTTTGTTCAGATCCATCGTGTCTGTATGCCCCGGTCAACACCGAATATCGCGGGTTTAGCGACGTCACCGTGACGCGTGACGATGGATTGCAGGTCATAAATTATTATGGTCAAACAGACGAGTTAAAAGGCCGCCTGCTTTCTTCCGTAGTGACTGATCTCAATACCGGTCAGACCTTGTCCGAAACGACTTACACCTATAAAACGGGCGAGATTGTTTCAAATGGGAACCTGGTTACTGGCGATGGTTCGAATCTGACAGGATATCAGGATCTTGATGTCTTATGGACGCGTCTTGGGTCAACCGAATCATTAACCTACTTACCAAAAGATACTGACGGTCAGCTCTATGGAACTGGGACAAAAACTCAGTATGACTACAACGGGAAAATTAACGATGAAGCTGGCGAAGTAAATGTTGCTAAGGCACAAGGTATCGGCAACCTGACTGGCACCACCTATTTTGTCAAACAGAATGATAGCGGATGGGTGGCTGACTATGCGGAGTGGGTCGAATATGCGGCACCAAGCCAGAATATCGTTTACCTCAGTCAGATCCCGCTCAAGCAAAGGACGATCAAGTGTATTTCAGGTGCTTGTAACGAAGGAAATAATTTACTGCAAGAAACACTGTTTGAGTATTATCCAAACTGGCAACTCAAGTATCACCGTGAATGGACTCAAGGGGAAATTTCTGCCAGGCAGTATAGTGTGCGGAGTTATGAATATAATGCCGATGGCAACCTGAAGCTTACCAGGGCATGGCCAAACTTCTTTGGGAGCACCACAGTTCCTGAGGGTGCATATCTTCAGGTGGAATATCACTATGAAGGTTTTTTCCCAAATGCGGTAACTCAAGAAATTACCACAGACTCTGCGGGAAAAAAGTATAGCACCCTTGCAACCGAATATGATTCAGGGCTTGGCCTGCCAACTAAAGTAACAAACGTAGAAAACAGTTCTTCTGAAGGCGCTGCTTATGATCGTTTTGGACGGACGATCAAGATTTGTGAACCAGGAGATTGGGATCCAGTCTCAACTTGTGCTGATGATCCGCACCCAACAACGCTTATTACATATTATGACACAAAAAGACCCTATAAATTGGCCGTCTCAACCCCCGGTGTTCCAGGGTCTGCCCGGCAGGACTATTACTACAACGGCTTTGGCGAATTACTGCAATCGCAACTCATCGGCGTTAAGATCAATGACCAAATTCAGAGTCAGGTGACTAGTTCAATTGGGTATGACGGCTACGGCCGGAAAACCTTAATCACGGAACCAGTCACCTATGCCAGCCTTTCCGGTTACCTTCCGGAGACTTTTACTTACGATCATCATGTTACCCAAACTGTCCATGATTTACTCGACCGGGTTGTTTCCATTAGGCGGGTAAAATCAGACGGTGTCCAGCGGATCGCATCCTACACTTATGACTTGCATGCGGATAATGGCAGCTGGCTGTTGCAAACTTCTGTGGCGGACGCCAAGGGGAACCCAACTAAAAGCCTCACAGACGTCAAGGGCCAATTAATCCTTTCCATGCCTCCTGAAGGGACGGGGCCCGCTACCCGCTATACTTACGATACCCTGGGGCAGCTCATCAGCACCCAGTATGGTGATGCGCTCACCACCATCAGCTACTATCCCTCAGGGCTAAAGAGCCAAATGTCTGATGCCGACATGGGCACATGGGCGTATATCTACGACGCGATGGGCAGCCTGACTGTTCAGATCGACGCCAAAGTTCAGCAAACCTGCCTGTCTTATGATCTCAACCATCGGTTGGTGGCTAAAAACTTTATTCCCGGGGGCGGGAATTGCAGCACGGATCTCTCTTCCTGGCCCGTCAGATATACTTATGATGAAGGCACTGCTCAGAATGGCTACCGCACCGGCATGACCGACCCAAGCGGCAGCACCCGCTGGACCTATGACGCCCGCGGGCGGATGGTGGAGGAAAGCAAAACCATAGAAAGCAACTGGGGCTCAGAAACGGCTATAACCCGCTGGACCTACAACAGCCTGGATCAGGTGACTAAAATGACCTATCCCAGCGGAGAGTCCGTGACCTTCAGCTATTTGCCACAAGGAAGCTTGAACAGCGTGGGAGGATACCTCACCGGAACCACCTATGATGGCACCGGTCAGGTCTCCGTCCGCTCTTTCGGGAACGGTACCCAAACGCAATATACTTATCTGGACTTCCCTCTCAACGCCGGGCGGCTGGGAAGCCTCACTACCAGCAACCAGACCGGAGCGATACAAAACCTCAGCTACGGCTATGATGAAGTGGGCAACGTGCTCAGCATCACCGATGGAATGAACAACGGACAGGTGCAGACCTTTGCCTACGACCCCCTGAGCCGCCTGGTGAGCGCCTCAGCCATCCACGGGAATGGGGATTACAGCCAAACCTATGCCTATGACCCGGCCACAGGCAACCTGGGCGACAAGAGCAACGTGGGGGCTTATACCTATGACCCCAACCACCATCCCCATGCTGTGACCAGTGCGGATGGGAATGGGAATACGTATACTTATGATGCCAATGGCAATATGGAAACGAAGACAACCCGCCTGGAAAGCTATCAGTACCAATACGATGCCGGGAATCGCTTGACCGGGATTCTAAAGGACCGCCGGCTTCTTGAGGAGTATGTCTATGACGGGGACGGCAACCGGGTCATGAGCATTGACTACTCCGACCCAAACAAAACCACCCCGGATTGTACTGTCTACATAGGCAATTACTACCAAGTGACCTGGAACGAGAACTGGAGAGGCAATACCATCCCGTCACCCACGGATCCCAAGTGTGAGAAGGGCATGTATTGCCTCTACTTACCGCTGGCGCGGCAGGGACCAATAGAGCGCAATTATTTCTACGCCGATGGGGTGCGCATTGCCATGAACGACTCTTCCCACGGCATTACCTACCTGTATGGCGATCACCTGGGCAGCACGCATGTGACGGCGGACACGGAAGGAGCCCTGACCAGCCAAGCGCTTTACCAGCCCTGGGGCGAAA
>JBAQMM010000124.1:0-4184 GCA_049302815.1 Anaerolineaceae bacterium
AGTGGGCCAGGCTTTTTGGGTCATTCTCTGAGACTCATTTAAGGTCGGCACCGGATCTGAATCGGTTGGCATCGGCGTCCCCGAATAATAAACTTTTCCTCCCTCGCGGGTGAGGTGTATATTCACATAGTCTCCGATGACAGATCCTTCTGGATTGATTGTGTTTGCCGACAAATACCAATATCCTTCTGTTGAGGGAAGCTGCAGCTTGCGTTCAAAAACAACCGGCTGATCAGCTATTGTATCCACACTCCACGTTACTCCCTGGTCCCCTTTCCAAGTAACTCGCCCCGGTTCTTGTAATTCTGGTTCTTCGACGACGATCTCCTTGTCGTTATACTCAAATGTTACACTTAAGTTTGAGTAATTTTTCTTGGTTATTACATTTATTTGAACAATAATTTGTTCACCCCAAAGAACCGGTTCATTTACCTTAATATTTATACAAATGTCCTGATCACATTGCAACCTACTTAATCCTTCACTCGTCCCACACCCTGCCAAAAATATCGTCAAAATCACAAGTAGACATAGACGTTTCATCTTTGCCTCATTTCGCCCTTAAGGGCTGTTTTTAATAACAACCGGTAAATATACCCATGATTGGATCTCCACCACATCCACTCGGAATGTGTCTTCATCCATCTTGAGGCTGTCACTAACCCGAATGGTCACATAACAGCTCCCCAGCCATCCGTCTTGTGGATGAATATTCACATAGTCGTTTTCATCAATTGTCACTCCACATCTCAGGTCGCTGGTGTAGACAATCTGCCAATCCAACTCCCAAAATTCACTCTCTTCATCTCTTGAGTAGCTCCAAAGGCCAATCGCATGATCCCACCCCACCCCCTGCAGCACGGTGCGATCTGGTAATAGCGGCTCAAAGTACGGTGGAGTGTCGTAGTCAATGGTATTTTGGTAGAAAGTACGAACTGCATTGTGCTGACTATGCCGGGTAACTTTCCAGCTTTCCCAAAAGTCAGGGAAGCTTTGCTCGAGGGGTTCCTGGAAGACCACCTCAGTGAGAGGTACCATGCCAAAGTCATCGCTATCAAAATCCTCATTGGTGGTGTCAAAGAGATCATATAATGCCCCGGCTACACGTCCTTCAACCATGTCGCCTCGATAATATGGCGGCGGTGGCGGATCAGTGAGGCTGTGAGCCTCGAGATCATAGTACGATCCACTGCAAGGACCTATTCCAAAGTCATAACATGTATCTCCATTAACAGGAAGGGGTAAGAAATCCGCCCAACCTTCGCTCCAAGCGCAATTGGCTTCTGATGGTATAAACATTGAATGGTCACCGCAACCATGAACCCAGTTGGTCTTATTCCACATATAGTGATGCCCGACTTCATGCACCACTGTGTCTCTAGATAATCTACTTTGATCACTGATGAAGATTCTCGGTTCTTCTCCGGGGATAAAACAGGAACCTGTACAGTTCCCATATGAATCAATGCCGTCTTCCCAAAGTGCCATTACACCACCAGGATCAACCCCCGTATTTAATAACATATATTCATAAGCTCTCAGCATGTCTTCATAAATCCACATGGCAGGAAGTGTAGAATCCACAATTAAATTATCGAAAATTTCGGTTATACCATCAGATATATTCCCTCTAGTGTCACTCTCCCAGTGGTATGGAGTTCCATCAAAATAAGTTACCTGTTGATTTAATTCCGGGTTATCTGTTTCCCACACCACATATAGGTCCAGGCGAGGGTCCACAGGATAGTCATTTTCATCCCAATCCCAATTGGTGAGGTAAGAAATGGAAAAGAAGCCATCCCTATCCGTATATGTCACCCATAGTAAATCGTCTTGCCCATCAGCATCGTCCTCAAATAGGGAAACTTTGTAGTTTCGTCCATAGGCTGTGTTGCCATTTCGATCGCTGTAGGATAATGTGCCCTGCACGTTCACCGACCCCGCTTGAGCCTTTAATATCCAAATATCGTCCACCCAAGGCCCTTCATACTGTACGGCAAAATCACTCTCGAAAACCCAGGCAACAAGTATGTTTGGTTCTCCTGCCAGATGGCTAATATCCACACGAAATTCCTGCCAATCCTCTTCCCCATCCCATTGAATGCCATACCAATTTTCCCCCCAGTCGTCAGAATAAAGAAAAGAAATCCTATCGAAATCGGCTTCAATCTGCCGCCACAACCAGAAATCCACTTCAGCAAAAGTGGCATCACTTAAATCAAAAGGGCCGTAAATCATCCAGCTGTCCATGTGGGGCTGGTAGCAAGGGTTCAGAGAAGGATCATATCCATCCGCGCCGCCTCTGGCTGGCCAGCCTGCCCAGGAACCGTTATGTGGACGGTAATTATCGTCATCCCAAAGATATTCCTTATTGTCGTCTGGATAAACATCGAGGCGTGTCCAACCATCATTTGGAAAAATCCCTTCGAAGGTTTCATGCTTGATTACCTGCCAGCCGTTGGAAGATAAAGGAGTATCATCCAGGTATTCTTCTTTTTCCGGGTTGCGGTCTGGCGTTTGGGAAGGAACTATACCTTCTGGGAGATGACGGGAGGCTGGACGACCCGGTGACCCGGAGAGGATCTTGGGCAGAGGATGGGTTGGAAGGTAATCCACCACCAAGCTGACATTCGTGAGAACCCCGCCTTGACCAGGCACGACATCCCGGATAAACAGATACCATTCGCCCTGGGAAGGAGTGCCCTGAAAAGCTTCCAGATTTCTCGCCAAGCCATACTCGGTGAAGTTGGATGCTGCTCCCCCTTCCCATAATACGATCTCCACGCCCCCATCCTCGCGGCTCAGGCGCACTTCCAACTGAGTGGGGTCTGGGTGTTCAACCAGATACTTGACATTCACGGTGGTCACCGTAGTATCTACGGGGGCCGTGGGGTCAATCAAGCAAATCTGAAGCCAGCTGCCATCATCCGGGATGGGTTGCTCTGGCGGAGAAGAGGCACAGGGAGTGGTGAAGATAAACTTGGGGGGTGTTCCTGCCTGGACAGGAGCCGGCCTTCCCAATAAGAGCAGTACCAAGACCAGACCCAGCACTATTTTGATGGACAAAAACAGAATATGCAGCCTGTTATTCATGCTCTTCCTCCTCCTCTGAAAAATTGAGCACAAAATCAATTATTTCACCCCTCTTATGATATATTATCATACCACTAAATTGACCAACTGTGTATATCAACAGTAATTCTCAATATGGAAAAGCTCTTTGGGAATTCTGGCAACAGTACCTCAATATTCCCATCTCTTTCGTTCAGACGAAGCGTGTTTCAAGTGGTTTGACCCGTTTAGATGAAATAAGCCTTGTCAGGCGTTACTTGATTTACGAAAATTACTTTGGATGAGCTTTGACAAATTCATATTGAGAATTGCTGGTAAATCAAACTGCCGGAAGTTAGTTCTGCCCGCTCAATTCAGTTCGTTCAGGGATCTCAAATCTTGCATTCGCTTTCGGACAATCCCGGTAACCATGGGATCAGTATGAATTACTTTACTCGCTGGAGCGGTATTGAATCGGCTCAACCTCACGTTCAGGCCGGGAGGCTGCTGGTGCCACCCCGTTGGGGTAATAGAACCTCTGCCGTAATTCCCAAGTCAGTGGACCATGGTGACGGTAGCCCTGGTAAGTCCCCCAGAATTGGCACACTCTGAACCAGATAATGCTGATTAAATTTTTCCAAAGAACGCCCTGTTGGGAGGCATATTTAAAATCCTTGGCAATATTCCTGGCAGACAGGCGCAAAAAATCAAGAAAGCCAAAGCGTTCATGAATATAAATGTGCTTGAAGGCAATGGCTTCGCGCTTGTAGCGGGTATAGACACCCCTGGGGGTCTCATGATGGACATGCACAATTTCTGCATCAGGGGCGTAATGAATCCGCCAGCCTTTGTCCATGATCCGCTGCGCCCAGTCCAGATCTTCCAAGCCCGGCAGGGTTTCATTGTAAGGATGCTCGAGAGCCAGCTCCCGGCGGATGGCAGCGTTGGCATTATTGCAGAAAGCTGTATCCTGATATTGCTGGGAAACGTCCGGGTACCAGCCGGCAAAAATCTGGTGCTCCGAGAATTTAGTGGTGCCATTGCCGCGCTGCTTGCCATACACAAGCGCAATTTTTGGATCTTCAAAAGGCGCCAGAAGCTTCTCCAACCAGTCCGGATAGACCGGGTAGACG
>JBAQMM010000125.1:0-3071 GCA_049302815.1 Anaerolineaceae bacterium
GCGCCGGCGTTGCCTGGACCTGCTGCGGCCCGGTTATTCCGCCGAGGTGGAACGCCTGCTGACTTGGATGGACGACATTTTCACCCAGCTGGTCACCATGGACTATCCGGATGCCATCACCGAGGGGCTGCGCCGCCGTACCGACCTGGCGCGCGGGATCATTGAGCGCACCCGCGCCGACATCACGCTCAGTTTTCGGCAGAGCGAGCTGGAAAGCGCGCTCACCAGGCTCTCCACACAGCTCAACGGTCGATCGGACTGATGCGCACGCTGCGCGCCTCGGAACTGGGGAACTTTTTGTACTGCCAGAGATCCTGGTGGTACCAGCGCCAGGGGCTCAAATCTGAAAATCAGCTGGAAATGGGGGATGGCATTGACTTCCACCGCATGCATGCTCGCGAGGTGAAACTCACGGTCAAGTATAAAGTGGTGGCCATTGTGTTGTTGTTGCTGGCAGTCTTACTAGCACTTCTGCAGGTGAAATGATGGACGCCTGGCTGCCCATTGTGGTGCTGCTGTTTTTGGCATTCTTGTTTTTTTTCCTGTCCGGCAGAAAAAAACGCCAGTCCGGCATGCCCCAGGGAAAGGTTGTCTACGCCGATAACGACCAGTGGCAGACACTGCCCGCCCCTTTGTATGACCCCCAACTGCGTCTAACCGGAAAACCGGATTACATCGTGGCTTTGAAGGATAGATCACAGGTGCCGGTGGAGGTCAAGACAGGCCTCGCACCCAGCAGACCCTACGATTCGCACATCATGCAGCTGGCGGCCTACTGCTGGCTGATCGAACAGACTAGCGGCTCACGCCCGCCTTATGGACTGCTGCATTACAGTGACAAAACTTTCCAAGTGGAATACACCCCTGGGCTTGAGAGTGGGCTGGTGAAGCTGGTGGCGGAGATTCGCCGTGCTGAAACCTGCCCTGACGGACCTGCCCGCTCGCACCAGGAGGCTGCTCGTTGCCGTAGGTGTGGGTATCGCAACAGCTGCGATGAGCGCTTGTAATATGATATTCATCCTCCATAGTTTTGTTCGCACCGACGTTCTTCAATTCGCACCGGTGTCTTTACTGTGCGCTTTCTGTCTCATACAAGAGTGGTATGGATGCAAGCAGACGGAAAGCTTCATCCCCCTTACATGACGTTACGTACTCTGGATGCCGGCGCAAACTCGGAAGATTGACTGGTTTTATTGTATTTTTATTAGTGGTTGACTTATAGCTCAATAGTATATCCACATTGGGTGCATTGGTACGTTACTTTCTTTTTTCCTAACGCACCTGCAGCGAGTCCCAATGGTCCAAGAAGAATTGCACCTGTAACAGCTTTTCCCCCGCTAAAGCCGCCTGTGCGTTCTCCCATAGGTTGTATAGTGCCTTTTTTGTGACATTTCGGACATTTATTTGGTGGTTGTTTTGCCATGTGTTTTTCTCCCATTAATAGTAATATTATATCATATTAATATTATTGGTATCGACATATTTTTTTGATATATTTGACCTGCGGCAAAGCCCCTGTCTGCTTGCGCCCATACCTTTTTTGTATGGGTTGGAACCGTGCGCAGCAGTTGAGTGCGAAGCCTCCCGTTGGGACCGAAGGTCTCCAACCCCCGAGAGACAAGGGATGTAGCTTACCTCATCGCCACAACAGACCATTGTAAAATATCGAAACGGGTGCTCGTTCCCTCCATACATTCGATTTACCAATAATTGCCCCTTCATCACCACACTCACACGCTGACAAAACCCCCCGACATTTTATTTGTGAATCACGATATCGAGAGTGAGCCTTGACAGATTGCCTATTCCGCCTATAATCCCATCAATCAATCATAAAAGACTTTGAAGAGGACTAGTAGTCGCCGAACCGGTGGCACAGAGAGCAGGGAAAGCTGAGAGCCTGCCCAAACGACCGCGCCGAATGGACCTCAGAGTTGCCAGGCGAACGCTTTTGCCAGTAGCCAGTGCCGGAGATGCCACCGTTATCAGGGTAAAGGGTATCGCAACAAATGCTTGTACCCGCAAAGAGTGAGGCTGGCTGTTTCCGTTGAGTTCATCACCGGAAATTTTTTATTTACAAACCAGTCTAACCGGGGTGGCACCGCGGATTTTTAACACATCCGTCCCTTCGTGGGATGGATGTGTTTTTTTGTTAATCTATCGAAGGAGAAATGACCATGTCTGACCAAACCAAAACCCGTTACCTACTTGATGAAAACGATATTCCCCGCTTCTGGTACAACATCAACGCCGATAGCCCCGTACCTCCAACGCCAGTTTTCAATCCCCTAACCAAGGAACCCATCACAGTAGATGCCCTGGCTGCCTTATTTCCCATGCCCCTGATCGAGCAGGAAGTCACAATGGAACGCTACATCCCCATCCCAGAAGAGGTGCGGGAGGTCTACAAGCTCTATCGTCCCACCCCGCTCATTCGGGCGCGTCAGCTGGAGAAGGAACTGCAAACCCCGGCGCATATTTATTTCAAGTACGAAGGCAGTTCACCTGCCGGCAGCCACAAACTAAATTCAGCGATTCCCCAGGCATTCTTCAACAAAATCAGCGGTACCAAAGCCATGACCACTGAAACCGGCGCGGGGCAGTGGGGTTCTGCCCTGGCAATGGCATGTAAAATGTATGACATTGACCTGGAAGTTTACATGGTCAATTCATCCTACCTTGCCAAACCTTACCGCCGCATCATCATGGAGACTTATGGTGCCAAGGTGTTCCCCAGCCCGTCCACGCACACCAAAACCGGGGCGGCTTTGCTGGAAGGAAAGACCTATCATCCCGGCTCGCTGGGAATTGCCATCTCGGAAGCCGTGGAAATTGCTGCGGAGTCCGGCGGACAGAAAAAATATGGCCTGGGCTCGGTGCTTAATCACGTCCTGCTGCATCAGACGGTGATTGGAGAAGAAGCGCTCAAACAGATGGACCTAGCAGGCGAGTACCCAGATGTCGTGATTGGCTGCATTGGCGGCGGTTCCAACTTCTCTGGCATCGCTTTCCCCTTTCTGCGCGCCAACCTGCGCAATGGGCAGCGCACCCGTTTGCTTGCCGTCGAACCC
>JBAQMM010000126.1:0-17982 GCA_049302815.1 Anaerolineaceae bacterium
TAGAGCATCCTGTGCTTTTATTTAGCAATTCTCAATATGAATAAGACTGTGGCGGTCACATTTTGTAAAACAAGCAAAACTCAACAAAAGTGGGAACACAAGCCTATTTTAGTTCAGCTTTTAACCCGTTGGTGGGAAATTTGCGCTCCCAAAATGCCATAATGAGAATTGCTGACTCCCGCTGGGGCTTTTGACTGTGGCTGCCATGTTACCTTCCATCTGGGAAAAACAGTTGGTCGACTTGAATGTGACCTTCAAGCGCCTTTAAGAAAACCACTATGCGTCTGAAAGGTTCAGCATTGATCATCAACTGTTCTTGTTGGTGTCAGTTTATGCTTTAACCCGGGTGCGGTAGGAACTGAGCAATACGGCCGAAATCAGGACGCCCCTTTGACAATATTTTGGGTATAGGGGTCGAAATTTAGCAAGGTCATCCCATTGGACATCACACCGATAAACAGGGCACCAGGCAATGTCCCCTTATTGGTTCCGGGGCCGCCGTCAAAACTGGTGCCACCTACCCCGGTTGCCAGGATGACGTCTGTTTGCCAATCCTTGCCAAAGGTGAAAGTGCCAGAGCCAAGGCATAAGAATGTCAATTTCTTGCAATAATTCCCCCAGTATCGATTAAAAAATTACCAATAATCATAAGATCGCAAGCACCCACAATAACGTTGGTGTCAAAGTTTTGTCCATTTTTTAGTATGTGACAATTCTTAATTTTTTGTTAAACAGCTATTAATATATATGCAATGTAATTGTGAAGGCGTAAAACAAAATCATGCCAACTGGAATTCTGATTAATTGTAGTGCGGTATTGAGTGGGGGATTAATTGGCGCGATAATCGGAAAGAAGATACCTGAATCTGTAAAAAATGTACTACCGCTTATTTTTGGACTTTCTGCTATGTCCATCGGGATTACCTTGATCATCAAGGTCAAGAATCTCTCTGCAGTGGTATTAGCCCTAATTCTTGGAACTATTATTGGGACCCTGATTCGCATCGGTGATCGCGTGGAACAGGGCGCAGGAAACGTCAATAAACGCCTGCAAAAAAATCCAGAGGGATCTCTTCAGGGAAGCGAAATGAGTCTCTTCGTAAGTGGATTGGTACTCTTTTGTTTTAGTGGGACGGGGATTTTTGGAGCACTGACTGAGGGCATGACCGGCGAGTACACAATTTTGATAATCAAATCCATTTTGGATTTTTTCACCGCGATGATATTTGCTTCCAGTGTAGGATTTTTGATATCTCTCATTAGTATTCCGCAATTCTTAATTTACATAACGCTTTTTCTTATCGCGCAAGTCATTCTACCTCTTACCAACCCGGATATGATTGCGGATTTTACCGCATGCGGCGGAATAATTGCTTTCGCGGTTGGTTTCAACATTTTGAAAATAAAAGATTTACCTGTCTTAAATTTTCTTCCAGCGCTGCTATTGGTGATGCCCATATCTTATTTGTGGGCGCTGGTATTTTAATCACGCCTTTTAACAATCTTTTTTCAAGCAAGGAGGAGAAAATTATATAGAGAAATATTTGATAGCTATCTCATAGCCAGGATATTTTTATCATGCTCATTGAAGGTAAAAAGGAGAAAAATATGCACAAAGATTTTAAGCCAAGAGACTCTACCATACATAAATATCGCCCTTTTAGTGTAAACCAGAATATTTACTATGGGTCAGGGTGTCGAACAGAAATTCCGTCAATATGCGCTCGGGAAGAATGGAAACGCGTGCTTGTTATTGCAGATCCCGGAATTGTTCAATCGGGTGTTGTCAAACAGATCCAAGAATTGTTGGACAAAGCTGGGATATCTCACGCGTTATTCGATGATATTAAACCCGATCCCCCTGTCGAAAAAATTGAATTAGCAATAGAAATGGCTAGAACTTTCAATGCTGATGTACTTTTGGCAATTGGGGGTGGAAGTTCGCTGGATACCGCCAAGGGTGTGGCGATAGTCGGAGACTCAAATTACAAGGTGGAAGATTTTTGGGGTGTAGATGCTGATATGAGTTTTTCACACCGGGCATATCCCATAATCGCTGTTCCAACCACCGCCGGAACCGGCAGTGAGGTCACTCGTAATGCTGTTATTTCCGATCGTAATAATTACAAGATGGTGATCTTGCAGAACGCAATCTTGCCCAAGTATGCAATCCTGGACGCGGACATGTTGGCGACCCTGCCCAAGAAGGTGGCAGCCGCTTCCAGTATTGATGCCCTGGTTCATGCAGTAGAAGCGTATGTTAGCCTGCGCGCAACTGATTTCTCAGATACCATGGCTGAGCGGGCCATAGTGTTGATAGGTCCGAATATTCGTCCGTTCATTGCCAATCGAGCCAATAATGATGTTGCCAGTAAAATGATACTTGGCTCTGCATATGCAGGAATTGCCCTGAGTTTAGCCAATCCTGGGCAGGCTCATTGTCTGTCCCATCCATTGACTCGCCTCTATCACTTTGCCCATGGCGATGCCAATGCAATTCTCTTCCCAGCTGTTGTTGAATACAATGCGCTTTCCGACACAGGCAAATTTAAGAAAATCTATAATTTGATGTGCCCGGAGAAAGCAGTGGAAAAGGGCTTTGAACCCAAGCTCTTAGTCAATGAACTCATACAATTGAATAAAGACCTTGGGATTGATAAGAGTTTATCTGAGTTGGGTGTCACGCAGGAAGGAATTAAGGAGATGGTAGAGGAGTGTTTTGTGACACCGATGTACATCAACTTCCCGCATACAACCAATCGTGAAGAAGTCAACAAGTTATATCAACGAGCCTTTGTTGGTTACAAAAATGGATAAGGGTATGTCTTCACGCATCAGCGCCTACCCTAAATGATCAAAAGGCAGAAAAAGAAACAAGACTTCCAAAATATATAAGGAGAGAAATAATGAGAAACAAATGGAACAAGATTCTAGCCCTGGCTCTTGCTTTTATGATGATATTTTCTGTTGTAGGCTGTCAGGAAGAAGCTGAACCTACAGAAGCACCAGAAAGCGAACCAACCGAAGCTGTAGCACCAGCGACCGAAGAACCGACCGCAGAGCAGCCTGCTACTGAAAAACCAACTGTAGAGGAGCCTGCAAAAGCAGCCGTGGATTACGATGCTCTTTATGCTGAGCTAAAAGGGAAGACTGACTGGGATGCATATAACTTTTTTATGGATCTTCAGAACAGAGGTCTATCGAGCAGCGAAATTTTGACTTTCTTCATCAATATTCCACTTTCAGATGCTAACGAATCCATCTACAAGGTCTACACAGAAGACGGACTGGGGATGTTTACTGAGGATTATCCACATGGTGCAACCTATGGGGACTATGTTTTTGAAGTTGGTGGCGGCACTGAAATCGTCGGCCCATTCACCGGTAATAATGAGAAACTCCCCCTTACAGATTATGTTCCGATACCTGCCGGGACAGTGGGCGATCCTAACACAACCTACGTAATCGGAGCACAGGTTGGCAACTCGAGGCATCCTTGGGCAGCAGCGTTGGCTGATTCCTTCCTCTGGGCTGGAGAACAATACTCTAATGTAAAAGTTGTCTACAATGAAGTTGCGGCAGATGCCAATTCTTACGCTGAAATCATTGATTCCCTGATTGCCCAAGATGTGGATGTGATTGTCGTTCATCCTGCCCGTGTCGCTGTGGGAGCCTCAACGGCACAGAAGGCCGAAGAAGCTGGAATTCCGGTAGTTACCGTTGATCTGGTTACAACTTATCAAGAAGTGACCGCACGTGTAGCCGGTAACTTTGATGCAAATGGCACACAGGTTGCCCTGAAGGTCATCCAACAATTGGCAGACGAGGGGAGCTTTGACGCCAATATGGTCATGCTGCGTAAGCCTCTTGGATCTACAGCTGATGCTATTCGTACGGGAAATTTCCTAAAGGTACTGAGTTACTTCCCGAATATTGTCCATCTCCAAAGTTATCACGATGAAAATATTCGGACAGAAGCCTTGGCTAATGTTGAAGCAGCGCTTCAAACCTATCCTGACATTGACATCATCTATGGCTCAGGTGACCATGAAGCCATTGTCGCCTACGAAGCGTCTGTCGCGGCTAATCGACTAAACAGCCGAGAAGGCGGCAAGAAAATTATCATCCCTTGCATTGATGACTCAGCCGAAGCGTTAAGTCTGATGAAACAAGGTGCCTTCGAAGTGCTGGCTCCATACCCTCCTTTAGTCGCCGATATCGCAATGCGTGTAGCAATCAAGATAGCGATTGGAGAAGAAGTGCCCCAGGATATTGTCATCCCCCCATTGCCTGTCATTACGTTGGATGGAGCCCCGTTGTTTGGTATTGAGACCATGACCAGCGAAACCTGGGACCAATATTCGTTCGGTAAGGATGTTTAAGCAATTCTGATCCAATGTGAGATGGATAAAACAACCAGACTAAAAAAAGAAAAATCAGATGAAAAATGGATTAAGCACAAACACAATTAATCCACGCGGCAGCGGCGAGTTAATCGCCGCTGCCGAAAAGAAGGCAGCTTTTTCGCGATTTGTGTCTTCAGACACCGTTCTGCTTTTGGGTATCCTCGCAGCAGTATTGGTTTTAGGTGCAATCTGGACACCTCAAATGTATAGTTGGGGAAATTTTTACAATATCCTGAGGACAGCATCTTATGCAGGAATAGTCGCATTAAGTGCCTCGTTGGTGCTTTTAGTGGGTGAATTTGACCTTTCAACTGGTTCAATCATCTCACTATCTTCTATGACAGCCAGCCTTTTGCTTGGAAAGGTTACGAATTCATGGATACCCATCGTGGTTACATTGGCTGTGGGAATGATTTGTGGCATTTTTAACGGAATCTTGGTGGTTAAGTTAAAGATACCCGCCTTGTTTGCCACTTTGGGTACCATGCAATTTTATTCCGGTCTTGCCATGCTCATCACTTCGAATGTAAGCGTATTTGTATATGAGTACGGGATTTATAGAGTGCTTGGTAAGGGCGCAATCTTCGGATTACCGATCCCTGCAATTATATTTGTAGTCTTGGCATTGGTTTTACATTTAATCTTAACTAAAACCAAGTTTGGCAAAGAATATTACTATACGGGCACAAATTCAAGAGCCGCATATTTATCAGGAATTAACGTCAACCAGAAAAAGATTATCGCATACGCATTGGCAGGCATGATTGCCTCAATCTCCGGCATCGCAATCTCCGGGCAAGTAAATATGATAGCCTCCATTATGGGTAACGGATACGAACTTTCAGGTATAGCGATTGCCATCCTGGGTGGGGTGCGCATGGGTGGTGGAAGGGGAACTGTACTTGGTACGTTGATTGGCGCAATTACATTTCAGATAATGTTAAATATGCTTACCCTTTCAGGCTTGGGAACCTATGCAGAACAGGTTTTAAAGGGAGCCTTATTGATAATTATTGTTATCGTCTATTATGTCGTCGATAAGAATAAAGCCAAACGTCAAGCGATGAGAGCTTAAGTTGGTGGAAAAATGACTGCAATAAATAACAAAGTATCCCAAAAAGGTTATCGATTTTCCATTGGTCAATTATTAGCTAAGAATTACCTGGTCTTCGTGATCATTATTTTAGTCATCCTGGGCGCTTCATTAAGCGGCTCCTTTTTTAAGATCAGGAATCTTCAGACCATTATGGTTAATATAACCATTTACGCGTTTCTGGCAATCGGCCAAGCCATTACTATGATGGTGGGAGAGCTGAACCTTACTCTGGGAGTTCATATGGCTTTTGGTCCAATTGTCAGTATGACCGTTGCGGAATTGATTTATAAGGCTCAGGGTAAGGTCTTAATTACAGGTGGCATGTTCGCTACGGAAGGATGGGGCTATGTTGTGGTTGGCACATTCCTTACCGGCATTGTGCTTGGATTTTTGATCTGGTTCATACGGGTGAAGTTTAAAATCGCCTCAATCATCACTACATTAGGGCTTCAATTCTTTATGCTTGGTCTTTGTTACCTTCTAAAACCCTACTCACTTTTATTAACCGGGACTCCAGGCTTGAAAGTACTTGGTCAGACATTCGTATGGATATTTCCGGTTGGTTTTCTCATCTTAATCGTATTCGCCACGGTATTGTCTTTTTGCTTACGAAACACAAAATTTGGTCAAAGAGTGTATGCAACAGGAAATAATGAAAAAGCAGCTACATATTTGGGTGTTAAAACCGATTTATGGAAACTGGTAGCCTTCCAAATTAGTATGTTTTGCGCAAGTATGGCGGGTCTTATGTCCACGTCGCGGGTCGAATCCATCGATCCTCTACAAGGTAATGGTCTGCAATTCTATGCAATAGCGATCGCAGTCATTAGTGGTGTCCGTACGAACGGAGAATCTGGAACTGTTGAAAAGGTCTTGCTTGGTTCTGTGGCGGTCTATTTGTTAATCAACATTCTTAACTTGCTGGCAACACCACTATGGTACAAAACCACGATCATTGGGGCTCTGATTCTGATTGCAGCCATTCAACTTTCCGCGTCAGCAAGAAAAGGTATTGATCTGTCCTAACGGTGTGTGAAATTTAATGGAAAAGGTTGGTGTGTCAATCTATGCAAAATGAAGTTTTATTAGAATTGAAAGATGTTTGCAAACATTTTCCTGGTGTTCAGGCACTGGATAGTATCGATTTCAAAGTACATGCTGGAGAGGTTGTTTCACTAATTGGTACAAACGGGGCGGGAAAATCCACCATGTGTAACATTGTGGCTGGTATTTATGCCATGGATAAAGGTGAAATTTTCATTAAAGGTGAACCAGTAAAGATTTCCTCACCCATTGATGCGGCAAAAAACAAAATTGCTATTGTTCATCAGGAGCCCTCATTAATTCCCCGTTTATCAGTATCTGAAAACATGTTCCTGGAATGTGAAATTGTGCAAAAAGATGGAATTCGCCTCGATCGAAAGGCAATGAACAATAAATGTCATGAGATTCTCGATTCCCTTGGATATGAAATTGACATAACTCGAAAGGCACGCACTTTGACCGTCGTCGAACAGGAGATTGTCGCAATTTCCAGGGCACTATTAAAAAATCCCCAATTATTAATTTTTGATGAAGTGACCGCACCCCTCAACTGGTTTGAGGTGGAGCATGTTTTTAATATTATTCGAAAGTTGGCTGACCGGGGTGTCGGTATCATTTTTATCAGTCACAAGATTAATGAGACGATTAAGATTGCGGACCGTGTGGTTGTTTTCAGAGACGGGAAAAAGGTGGCGGATATGCCTGTGACTGAGAAGACACAGGAAACGGACATCATATCTCCTATGCTTGGAAATATTATCACAGAAGATATTCAAGCGGTGGTAAAGGATAGTGAGTATATAGCTTGTGAAAACAAAGAGATAGTGATGGATGTCAGGAGTATTTCCCTGTCGAGGTACTTCCACGACCTTTCGTTCAAGCTATATAAAGGAGAAATTCTTGGTTTTGCGGGGTTGAAGGGCGCTGGAATTACAGAGATGTTCTTTTGCTTGCAAGGGGGGCTGCAGTATGAAAAAGGTGAAATATACATTAAAGGTGAAGAAAAGTCGGTTCGCTTTGAATCGCCTAAAGAGGGAATCAAGGCCGGTATTGGTATGATGACGAATGATCGTCATCGCGAAGGTTTGGCTTCAACATTAAATGTAAAAGAAAACATAGTTATTTGCAGTCTGGATCGCTTCAAGCGTTTTCTTGGCGTGATAGATGAAAAAGAATCGACCTTGGCAGCAAATAACATGGTCCAGAAACTCTCCATCAAGACCCCCAATGTTTACTACCCGCTTTCCAATTTGTCGGGAGGAAATCAACAGAAAGTGGTTATCTCAAAATGGTTGTTGAGGGATCTTGACATTCTCATTATTGATGAACCAGTGCACGGTGTCGATGTCAAATCAAAATCCGAAATCTTCAAGCTCTTATTAAAACAGAAAGACGATGGTTACAGCATACTGGTGTACTCTCCCGAAATTCGAGAATTACTGAACATTTGCGACCGAATAATTATTGCCAATGAAGGTGGTTTTGTTGGCGAGGTTAAACGTACGCAACCAAATTTTAATGAACCATATATCCTTGAGGTTATTCATTCTTCTGAAAGCAAAGTTATCAACAATTAGGATAACTACATTAATTGAGACGAGGTTAACAGCATGAGTAGAAAACTATTTGAATTACTAGACCCCCGCGGTTACCAGGAAAGAAACGTTATTCCATTGGCAAAGCGCCCAACTCTTGACGAGCTTCGAAAAGGAAAAATCTTATTCTACAATAACACGAAACTGGGTTTCTGCAACTATATGACGATATTTGGCCGCATTAAGGAACGATTGATCGCGGAGGGAATGACCAATTTTGTTGAATATACACAGACAGTGCGAGGGAAAGACACGCCCAAGCTTGAAGCTTATGCTGCCATGCTGGCTCAGGAAAAGCCAACTGCTGCCATAGTCGCACTTGGAGACATGGGTACCTCCGCGGCTACAACTGTGGTGACCATTGCCCTGGAAAAGTTGGGAATCCCCACAGTATACATGACGGCGCCTCCAGGAACATCCATCACCGAGGGGGTGGGCGTCTACCGGGCTGGCAACTTGTGTTTGTGTTCGGTGGATATTTACCAGGCCAGCACCGTTGAAGAGGTCGCAGCCCAGGTTGATCTTAAATGGGACTACATACTTCGATCCCTCACAACAAATGGCGCCGAATTGGCTAAACTCGCTCACATTGAATTTAAGATGGATAAAGTTCCACCCGCGAAAGATGGTCTTCTACCAAGTCTGGAAAAACTTGAGGTTACTGAAGAGCGACTTCTTGAACCGGGTTGCTATATGGAAGAATTCAACGATTATTTCAATTCAGAGCATATCAGCGACGGACTGCCAATCGTACCGCCTACACGACGCCGCTATGAAAAAATGCTGAGCTATTGTCCTTTTGCGGAAGACTTGATTTTATGCAATGAAGTTGGTCCAACAGGGAAGGATATTACTGTGAAAGATGTAGCAATTGCGGCGGTGATGGCTGGGTGTAAACCCACGGCCATGCCTGTCCTCATTGCCGCCTTTAAAGCCTTAAACAGCCCGAAGTATAACTTGCTGCAATCTGTGACCACTTCGCATCCAGGAGGAAATCTGGTACTTGTCAGTGGTCCGATTGCACAGGAGATTGGCATCTCCGGTAAGCAAGGCTGCCAGGGACCAGGCTGGCCGGAAAATGCAACAATAGGTCGGGCTGTGAACCTCGTAATCACGAATGTATGCCGATCAGTCCCTGGAGTATGTGATTTGGATTGTATCGCCTCACAAGCAGAGTTCACTTATTGTTTTGCTGAAGAACCCGAACTTGCCTGTTGGAAAATGATCAACGAAGAACGATTTAATTCCGAAACCACAACCGTCTATGTTCTTAAAGCTGAACCACTACACGATATCATCGACTTCCTGAGTTTGAATGGACATGACCTTTTGGACACAATTACCCATTGTTGTACAACATTAGGCTCCAACAATGCCTATATGCCAGGACCATTAATTGTGTGTCTTACACCTGATCATGGCATGATGTTGAAGAAAGATGGATATACCAAAGAAATGATCCAGGAACACATTCATACGTATGCTTATCACGAGGTACCAATGGTTCGAAACCGCGGTTTAGTGCCAGTGCGGCCAGAGAGTTTTCGCGACAGGCATCCTATGCCTGTGACCAGAATGCCCAAAGATGTGGAAGTCGTAGTGATTGGCGGCAGGGGAGGGCATTCAGGCGTCATCCTTCCATGGGCATTGCATAGCGAAGGTTGTGTTGAACCATTGGCTTTACCGGACGGTACGATCGCTCGAAGCATTGAGGACTTTAGAGTGTAGTTTTACTTAATAAAGGAGAGAATAAAAATGTATCAGGTCGAGAAAAAGTTTGATTATGATGTCATTGTGTGTGGTGGCGGTACTGCTGGTGTTGCGGCAGCCATTGCCAGCGCGAGAGTTGGAGCAAGCACACTGCTCATTGAACGATTGGGCGCTTTAGGTGGTCAGATGAACGTCTCAGGACCTCCAGGATTTGCCTATGCCCGCCTATTTAATAATTTTGGAGAACAAATTATCGGAGGCATTATTGAGGAGACACATGCCCGATTATTAGCTGAGGGGCATGCGGAACCACACAACAAGTTTATTTACCGTAAATATTCCAGCTACAGTTTTTCTTACATAGATCCGGAATGGTGGGGATTGTTAATTTATGACATGATGGTTGAAAATAACGTTGATTTATTACTGCATTCCCTGGTGGTGGATGTGGTGAAAGAAGGAGACCGGGTAACCGGCGTGGTGGTTGAGAACGCTAATGGTAGGTTGACTTTCAACGCCAAAGTGGTTATCGAGTGCACCGGTGAAGGCGATATCGCGGCCCGGGCTGGCTGTGAGTGTGAGGAGATTGCGAGAGAAGAGATTCAGCCACATTCACTGGCATTCACCGCCGATGGAGTTGATTGGGATAAGGTGCTGGCTTTTGTGCATGAGCATTCTGAAGAAGTTCGAACCATTCAGGCGGAACGTCTGCCTGAAGGTAAAAAACGCCCGCCCGAGGACTCTCAGGAAATGATTAAGCGCATGAACGACCCACTCGATTTCGGGGAGATTATGGGCTTCCCGTCACTGGTTAAAATGGGTCGGGAGACTGGTGAATGGCATGAATATTCCGGTATTGGTTTCTTTATGACACCCAAAGGAAATGGGGTTGTGGAAGCTCATTTTCAACATTCCGCCCAAATCCCTAAATTGATGAGCTATGATGCTTGGGATTTGACAGCCGCGGAAGTTGAGCTTCGGCGCCAAATTAGAATTGCATTTACTTTCTTCAAGAAGCACTTTCCAGGATTTGAGAATGCCTATATTGTAAAAATTTGCCCCGAAGTACGTTTGCGCGATGGCCGCCGTGTGGTCGGTGATTATATGCTCACCACGGAAGACATCCGGGATAGTGCCCGTTTTTATGATGTCATCGGATTAAATAGTATGGTTTCGGGCGGGCACCATGTGGCAAGTAATGAAACCTTAACTACAACCAGCACACCAAATGCGGTGGGCGGCTCCAACGACATACCTTATCGGGTTTTGGTTCCCAAGAAGATTGAAAATTTACTCGTTGCAGGTAAACATGTTTCCGCGACACGGGATGCCTACATGAGATTTCTCATGCAGACCATGGTTACCGGTCAGGCTGCTGGTGCTGCGGCAGCTTTGTGTGTTAAGAAAGGTGTAACACCGCGCGAACTTGAAGCCCCTGAGCATATAAAAGAACTTCAAGAAATCTTGTTGAGCCAGGGTGTCATCCTGGGTGGTGTCCATTAGGGCTGCTGAGTCACAACGGGATCATCCACCTGCAGTAAAGTTTACGAGGAGGATGATCCCAATTGCTGTGGGAGTTGGTTAAATGGGTTTTCTTTTTTACCAGGTCGGAGTATTACCAGGTATACCCACCAAGCTTCGGATTGAACAGAGTGGGATGACTATTCGGGAATTAATTGTTCAATTAGCCAATATTTATCAAGTTGATCTTAGATATGAATTGTATAAACTGGAATGCAAAGATGATGGTGAGTTAAGAATGGTCACCATTGATGGGGTCAATGTTGATAAGATGCAAGGTTTGGAGACAGAAATTCCAGCAGAGAGCGTTGTGGTTATGGCGCACGTTATTGCTGGTGGTTGATGGAGGCATAAATGACGGCTAAAGGTGGTTACATGGGGAAAATCTTGTTTGTGAATTTAACAGACAGGACGTTTTACGAGGAAAAACTGGATGATCAGGTCTATCGCAGCTATATGTCCGGGTATGGTTTGGGCGCAAGAATCCTTTTTGAAAGACTCAGACCGGGGACTGATCCGTTTGGACCTGAAAATTACGTTGGCATGGTTGCGGGTATTTTCGTAGGTACCAAGATGCATGCAGCCGGACGATTTAACGCGGTGGGAAAATCCCCTTTGACTGGTGGCTGGGGGGACGCAAGTTGTGGAGGGAAATTCGGTCCAAAAATTAAAGCTGCCGGGTATGATGGTATCTTTTTTTATGGCACCTCCGCTGCACCTGTCACAGTATACATTTCTGATGAAAAGGTCGAATTTCACGACGCGACAGCCCTGTGGGGCAAGAATACCGAGGAAACAGAACAGGCTTTGCAGGATCAGTTTGGTAAGGATGCAGCAGTAGCAACAATCGGACAGGCTGGAGAACTTCGCTCTTGTATTGCTGGTATTTTTACTGATCACGGCAGGGCAGCCGCGCGCATGGGGTTGGGCGGCGTCATGGGATCAAAAAAGTTAAAGGCTGTTGTCCTTTCCGGGAGTCAGTCAGTAGACATTGCCGATCCCGATAAATATGACGATGTTATCCGCGAACTGAAAACCCAGATCACTGCCAAACGCAATCAACCGGGCGGTTTTAGATTCGGGAATTATGGAACAACAGGAGTTTACTTTAACAATGTAAATATTCATGACGCACCGGTGCAAAACTGGAAATATACCCGAAAGAACCGCTTTTCATTGGAACAAGCGGAAAAATTGGCAGGACCAGCCTATTTACCTTATGTGAAGAAGCGTTATGCCTGCGCTCAGTGTCCGGTTGCTTGTGGGGCAATTCTCGAGTTGGAGGACGAATCAGGGCAGCGATATCAAACCCATCGACCGGAATATGAGACAATCGGTGTCTTTGGAAGCCTTTTACTTATTGATGATTTTGACACAGTATGCCGGGCAAATGAACTTTGTAACCGGTACGGCTTGGATACAATTTCTACCGGTGGAACAATTGCCTTTGTCATGGAATGTTATGAGCATGGCATTTTTACCGAGGAAGAACTTGATGGTATTGAACCGGAATGGGGTAACCATAATTGTGTTATTCCCTTAATTCATAAAATGGCTCTGCGTGATGGTTTTCTGGGGGAAATAATGGCAGATGGCAGCAAAGCAGCTGCTGAAAAACTGGGACGAGGGTCTGAGCAATACGTAGTGACTGCTGGAGGGGTGGAAATGCCAATGCACGATCCGCGCTGTTGGCCAGGTTTTGGCTATGGGTACGCCTTGGATCCAACGCCCGGTCATCATTGTCAGGGAACAGTCGGGTTCATGGAGCACGGATGGAAGGATGCCGAATTGATGGATTCCGGAGTTGAGTATGACCACTCACAATTACCAGCAACGAAGTATGATTTTGAGAATAAGGGATATTATTTGAAAATCCTTAACAACTGGTTTCATTTCTTTAATGGGACCGGAATGTGTATCCTTGCCCGTTATGCTGGTTACTTCCGATATCCCATGATTGATTGCGTCAAAGCAGTGACTGGCTGGGATGATCTGACAATGGGAGAAGCGCTCATTACTGGTGAAAGGATTAATACAGTCCGACACCTGTTTAATGTCAGGGAAGGCATTAATCACAAAGACTTTGCGCTGCCAGAAAGGGTGATAGGCAATCCACCTCTCCCTGACGGACCAACAGCGGGTGTAACCATTCCTCAAGACGAGATCCGCATCGAATACTATAAGGAATTAGGTTGGAACCTGGAATCGGATATGCCCTCTGAGGAAACGCTCGAGAAACTGGGCTTAACGGACCTGGTCAAGGCTGCGATGTAATTTGTTAGGATAAATTCGATATAAAAATTAGTAGAAAAAACAAAACTTAGGACTGAAATTCAGCGAGAGTTTCTTCTATTAACCGGGTTAATCGGAATTTGTTCTTTTCATCTCCGGCAGTCTGGTTAAATATTTTATCGAATTGATTATAACAAGCGCCAGTTTGAACTGCCATTTTGGTCGTACAGGCGACAGATTCTGAATAATCGTAAACTAGGGTACCGGTATTTTCAGCCACCATTACCACCGTGCGATCAAGGTTCTTGAAAGGTTTGCTATCCAGTAAGCATATCTGCAGATTCGGATGAACACGTAGACTTTGAATGAGATCATAGTAGGCGGCTATCATCAATTCACGGCTGATCTCTATGGGTTTCCCCACAATTAAGGAGAGCAATGTAAAGGTGGATTGTTCTTCCTTAAGATAGTCCTTCATTGCGTTCCAATCCAGGAAGAACCGAAAAGAATTATGGGACAGGTTTCGTGAATAAGTATCATGGAATCCCTGAAAAAAGTGCATAAATAAAGAGGTAGTTTGTGGGTCAAGATCATTGTACTCCAGGATTTGACGTATCAAGCGCAGTGAAAAAACACCTATAGGGGGAAAAAAGGATTTGAAGTATACGTCTGTACTGGGTGTAAGGCTTTCAATCAAGAATTGTTTTAATTGTTTACTCTCAGAGGGCTGATACCTTGTGTAGACGGGATTGCTTGTATTGAACATCCTCTCGAAAGTAAATTGAACTGTACCTACAGATTGTTTGTCCAAAAAAAGCGCTGTGGTGCTGTATGGCAAGTTCATGTCTCTTTGAGATAAATCAACCAGGAATACTTGGTCTTTCAACATCATCACGCTGTAATTAATTGGACTAGGATTGTAAAGCGATGATGCATACTCAGTCACATTATTCTTTAGGTAAAGCGGTAACCAGAAGAAGGTTAAACCTGCCAAGTCCGCACTATGGCGCAAACCTGTACGAATAAGTCGGACGATACCACCGTGGAGTACATAGGTACGCATCATATCCTGCCATTGATCAATAAACTGCTCGCCATCACTTTGCTGCCAGAACCCAGTGTCGTACATGACTATCATCATTTCTTTGTCTTGAAAATGATGGAGTGGATCGATTTCTGATGTCCCTCTTTCCTGAATAGGCGGTGCAATGGGTCCTGAGGCAATCCCCATAACATTTTTGATTGCTTCCAATTTTCCTAAATTGCCAGTAAAGAGATAGTATGTTTCATGATTGACATACGGGCTTTGTTGTAGACCTAGGGCTACCTCGTTTCTTACTTGGACATCTGGAAAATTGGAGAGTTGTTCACTGAGGAGTGAACATAATTCTTTTGGACCCATTGAAGAAGTATTCGAATAAGAATCTGAGAGGAGCAATTTGACATTGGTATAGTTGTATTTAGCATCATTCGCAATGATGTATTCAACTAGGGATTGGAACAACGGGGAATCAATACATAAATGCCGCTTTTCATTCCGCCATTTACTGATGAGGGAGCAATCCACATTGAGAGCTTTGGCCAGTTCATTGCCGGTGATATTGAAATGCCCCATTATGTAACGTAAATACTCGCCTGATATCGATTTCATACAGAAACCCCATTCCCCCCCTTTGTTTTATGGATCATAAAGGAAAGAAGATCAAGAGTGCACATCCTGTTCCAAAGTAAATTTGCCCAAAAAACGATGACGATTGTTTTTTGTATGGCAATCAATTTGTTATTATATTATAACTTGCATCCCCTAAATATTAAAAGGGGTCACTTTTATGAATAGATTCGCTTATGTTACATTCGTATTACCTTTACACAATCTCATTAATTGCAGGATAAATCATGGGCATTGGATAAACCCCTGGCCCAAAGGCAGCCCCCACATGTGGGATGGTGATTTCCAAAGCAATCTTCAAGATTTGAATCAGCCAGCTTGCAACCATTGCAGGATATACACGGCGAGAAATCAAAGCCTGCAGCCGTTCGCGCAGGTCTTGGTATTCTGGCTGCTGCCAGATTGTGATTAAGGGGTTTTCATTAAGATTCCTCAAAACAAAAAAGCCTAAAAAAACGCAAAAAGCGCTCAAAGAGGGCGTTGGCTTCGATTCAACTTATGGATAATGAAGTGCATTTTATCCTGCCCAGACAGGCGATGGATGAGCGTACCGAGTAACATCAAATTGATTGTGTTGGAGAAAGCCAGGAACTGGCTCAGGGCACACCAGGTGGTTACCGGAAGTAGGCCACCAGCCGGCTTATCAGAGCAGTGCCAAGGGAGGTGGTAGAGGAGAATGCAGGGATATTCACAATCAATTAATTGATCACGGTTCTAATGGGTTTCGCATAGATGAACAAATAACGTAACCAACAAGCAAACTTACCCGAAACGACCTTCCACATAATCCTCAGTGCGTTTGTCGACCGGATTGGTGAAAATATTCTTTCCCTCTGCTACTTCCACCAATTCGCCCTGCAAGAAGAAGGCTGCCATGTCTGCCACCCTGGCTGCCTGTTGGACAGAATGGGGAACCAGGACGATGGTGTATTCTTTTTTCAGTTCCTGCAAAGAGGATTCAACTTTGGAAGTCGAAATCGGATCCAGGCCGGAAGTTGGTTCATCCAGCAGGATCACTTCAGGCTGCTGAGCCAGGCTGCGCGCCAGGCAGAGCCGCTGTTGCTGACCGCCCGATAAGGCAATGGCAGGCTCGTCAAGACGGTCTTTCACCTCATCCCATAAGGCTGCTTGGGATAAACTTCGCTCCACCGCCTCCTTGAGGACTTTTGGGTTGCGCTCTCCGGCCAGTTCAAGCCCGTAAAGAATATTCCGCCGGATACTGAATGGCAGCACCACCGGGCTGGCAAACACCATTCCGATCTTTCTGCGTAGCGCGATGATATCTGTGGCTTTATCCAGGACGTTTATATCATCCAGCCATACTTTTCCCGATGAGAACTCTACATCTGCCAGGTCATTCAGCCGATTGATGGTGCGCAAAAGTGTGGACTTTCCGCCGCCCGCAGGACCAAACAGAACCGAAATCTGGTTGGCAGGTATGCGTAAATTGATGTCTTTGAGTGATTCTGTGCCATCTGAATATTGGATGGTCAGGTTTTCTATGATTATCTTATCCATTTTAGCTACCATTGACGGCGGGCGCGGGCGCGCGAACGAATCAGTGTGGCAATCAAATTCATGCCAACCACAAACACCAGCAATACCAGCGCTGTCCCAAATTGGATCTGGATGGGCATTCCTGGCACCTGGGTAGAAATGACAAAGAGGTGATAGGGCAGTGCCATGGTCGCGTCCATGGGTGAGGAGGGCAGGCGCGGAAGGAAAAAGGCAGCCACCGTGAACATGATCGGCGCTGTTTCCCCAGCTGCTCTTTCCAAACCAAGAATGACCCCAGTCAGGATCCCCGGCAGGGCTTCTGGAAGCACGATTTTGCGGATGGTTTGCCAGCGCGTTCCTCCAAGAGAGATGCTGACAACCCGGTAGGATTGCGGGACCGCCTGCAGAGCTTCCTCAGTGGTGCTGATGATGACTGGTAAAGTCATAATGGCGAGAGTCATGGAGCCAGCCAGGATGCTCGTTCCAAAGTTAAGAAAGAGGACGAATAGCCCCAGACCGAAAAGTCCGTAGACAACGGAAGGGATACCAGATAGGTTCGTGATCGCAATCCTGATGATGCGCGTCCAGGTATTTTCTGGCGCGTACTCGGAAAGGTAGATCGCGGCGCCAATTCCAAGCGGTACTGAAAAGATGGCAGTTCCGAGAGTGAGATAGAAAGTTCCAACAATTGCAGGGAAAATCCCTCCCGCGCGCATGCCATTGGATGGATACCCAAAAATAAACTCAGGGGAGATGGCGCTTGCGCCTTTAACAAAGATATAAATCACAATAACAAGAATCAGCAGGACGGTCAGCGCGGTCACAAGACCCATCACTGAAAATCCGATGTTTTGGATCCGTTGACGTTTTTTTGAAGTCTGCTGGTTCATGAAAGGATCCGTTCTGAACGTTTTTGCCTACGGTATACCAACAAAGAGCTTGTCAGATTAATGACCAGTGAGATGAGGAAAAGGATAATCCCGATAAAGAATAGGACGTGGTAATGGGTGCTACCATTGGCGACTTCACCCATTTCCGCGGCGATTGTGGCAGTCATTGTCCGAATCGGCTGGAGTAAGGATTGCACTCCTTCAGGCATCACGGCCGCGTTACCGGTAACCATCATGACGGTCATGGTCTCGCCAATCGTCCTGCCGATCCCAAGCATCACAGCGGTGAGCACCCCGGAACGGGCTGCCGGCAGGGTCACCC
>JBAQMM010000127.1:0-2953 GCA_049302815.1 Anaerolineaceae bacterium
CGAACCTTTCTACACCCCCTATGGGTGCTCGGATGTGACAGATATAAAAAAAGATTGCCGCGCTTCACTCGCAATGACAATCATTATGGGCGCGATAGGACTCGAACCTACGAACCTTTCTACACCCCCTATGGGTGCTCGGATGTGACAGATATAAAAAAAGATTGCCGCGCTTCACTCGTAATGACAATCATTATGGGCGCGATAGGACTCGAACCTACGAACCTCACGGATGTGAACCGTGCGCTCTAACCAGCTGAGCTACGCGCCCAAAGTGGTCAGATTATAGCAAATCAAGCTGTTTTTGTCCACCTTTTGCTTCTTCCTGCTGCAGCCCAATCCCACCTTCGTTGCGGGAAGACCCAAGCCTTTTATCCTGAAACCAGCCTGACCGTGTTGGTGGTATATCACACGGCTTGCAAGCAATAAAACTGCTGAAGGGCGGTATTTCCAGGCGGTCCAAAATTACTTAGGCTGAGTAGTGAGCCTTCAGCGATCAGCGTTCCTCCCCTCCTGACTTGACTAAACCGATGGTACTTTTTGAACCCTTTGGTTCTCTTTTGTATTACAATTAAACTATTCATTAAATGAATAGTCGGAGGTTGAGTTGTCACCGCGCAAAGCTTTGCCCTTACACCTGGAATACGCCCTGCTGGGTTTGATCCGCAAGCAGCCGCTCTACGGCTACGAGATCCTGCAGAATTGGGATAAGAACCTCGGCATCATCTGGCATGTCAAACCGGGCACCTTTTACGCTGCCCTCAACAAACTCGACCAACAGGGTTTCCTCTCCTCCACCCTGGTTTCTGGCGAGGCGTACCCGGCGCGCAAGGTTTTTGCGATCACACCGGAAGGAGAGCAGGCTTTCCTGGAATGGATGCAGACGCCTGTGGCAACCCCGCGGGAATTTCGACAGGAATTTTTTGCCCGTCTGTACTTTTTCCAGGACGTGTCGCCTGATATTGTTGAAAATCTCTTACATGACCAAACCGATACCTGCCTGGGTTGGCGGGAGCAGCAACGCAGACCTGTCTCTTCAACATCAGAATTTGAGAGACAAGTACGCAGTTTCCGCGTCCGGCAGATCGAAAGCATTCTGGATTATTTAACGGAGTTATCAAAAACCTATTTGGAGAAATGAGCCCATTATGAAAAAAACATTTGTATTGTTCCTATGTTTTGCCCTGTTTCTGTCTGCCTGTGCCAGCCAGCAAACCCCGCAGCCCACACCTGCGGCACAACCCGTTGTGATTACGGATGCCCTGGACCGCGAAGTCTCCTTGGAACAAGCCCCGCAGCGCATCGTGGTCACTGGCAAGGCTTCCATTATGGTCCTGGATGCCCTCTACATGTTCCCGGAGGCGAAAGTGCGCGTGGTTGCCTTTGAAGACGTAACACAGGGAGATACCAACTTCATCTCTCTGTTGGACCCTGAATATGCTCAGAAGGCTTTCTTAGTGCGCGACGCTGGCGTGGAGCAGTTTGTAAGCGCTGAGCCTGACCTTGTCCTCATGAAAAGCAGCCAGGCAGAGAAGATGGGCGCACCGATAGAAGCCCTGGATATCCCGGTGGCTTATGTGGATTTTGAGACCCCCGAGCAGTACGATCGCGATCTCAAGGTCTTAGGTCAGTTGTTCCAAAACGAAGCCCGCGCCAAGGAGCTGATTGATTATTACAACGGCAAAGTGGAGGGTATTTCAACTGCCTTGGCAGGTGTGGACGAAAAACCCCGCACACTGATGCTCTATTACACGGATGCTGATGGGGCAGTGGCTTTTAACGTTCCTCCGCTCTCGTGGATGCAGACCCGCATGGTCGAGATGGCAGGCGGTGAGGTGGTTTGGCAGGATGCCAACCCCGGTTCCGGTTGGACCAAGGTGACCATTGAGCAGGTGGCAGTCTGGGATCCGGATACGATCTTGATCGTTTCGTACAACAAGGACCCCAGGGAAGTGGTATCTGACCTCAAAGCCGACCCCCAATGGCAGTCTTTGCGGGCGGTGCAATCGGGCAGTCTGCTGGCTTTCCCCAAAGACCTGTACAGCTGGGATCAGCCAGATTCCCGCTGGGTTTTGGGCGTGCAGTGGCTGGCAGCGCGGCTGCACCCGGAGCAGTTCCCCAACACCGATATGGTGGCAGTGGCGCAGGAATTTTACCAATTTGCCTATGGCCTTGATAGCACCACCTTTGATGCCAGTATCAAACCAACCTTGCAAGGGGATATTCCTTGAGTGTTGCATTAAGCCCAACCGAAACTGCGCATGCCGAAGACAAGAAGCCCTGGATTTGGCTCGCCCTGATCCTGGCGCTTCTGTTGGTCTTTGGGCTTTCGCTTTTCCTTGGGCGTTACCCTCAAACAGGATTGTTATCGCTTGATCAGCTCAAAAGCAATCAGCTAGCTAGGCTGTTGGTATTTAACGTGCGCCTGCCGCGCCTGCTGACCGCTTTACTCCTGGGGATGGTGCTGGCTTCTGCCGGGACAGTCTTCCAGATGATCTTCGCCAACCCGCTGGTGGAACCGGGTTTTTTGGGCGTCTCACAGGGGGCGGCTTTCGGGGCAGCCTTGGGAATTGTCTTTTTGGGGGCATCCACCATCGCGGTGCAGGGGCTGGCGGTGGTGTTTGCCTTTGCAGGGCTGGGGCTTTCTTATATACTGGCGCGCCGTATCCATTTTGGCGGCTGGCTTTTGCGGCTGGTTCTGGCAGGCATTGTGGTCTCGGCGCTTTTCTCGGCTGGGTTGGGCATCCTCAAATATCTAGCGGATCCCCTGAGGCAGTTGCCGGAGATTACTTTCTGGATGCTGGGGAGTTTATCCAGCATCACCTGGGACAAGTTTCTGTCGATACTGCCGGGCTGCCTGGTGGGGTTGGTGCTTATGTTGCTCATGCGCTGGCGCCTGAACCTGCTGGCATTGGATGAGGAGACCGCTTTTTCGGTGGGCGCCGCGCCACGC
>JBAQMM010000128.1:0-36864 GCA_049302815.1 Anaerolineaceae bacterium
TCCACAGGCAGGTTGCTCTGGAGCAGAGAACTGCCAGCCTCAAAGCCAGCCGGCTTATCCCTCCCGAAGGCCTGTGGAGGCATAAATCCAGCGGCTGTTTCATCGAATTTTTCCAATTCCGCCTGTCTGCCCCACAAATTGGCCGGGCGTAGTTCAGGAATGGGGGAATAAGCCAGTAATCCGTGCTTGACGGCACGCTGCAGGGCATTAAAAACCACATCCGGATCACGGAAGCGCACTTCTGCTTTGGAAGGATGCACATTCACGTCCACCAGCGGCGGTGGTATATGGATAAACAAAATTGCCACAGGGTAGCGTCCCACCATCAGCAGGGTATTATAGGCTTTGATCACCGACGCGGTCAAGGATGCATCCTGCACCCAACGACCATTCACAAACAAGGTGATGTCCCTGCGGTTGGAGCGATTTAGGGATAGGCTGCTCACATACCCGCTCACCGTGATTTCCCGATCAATGAATTTGATTGGAAGCAGCAGTTTCGCGTCCTGTGTGCCATACAGAGCCTGCAGGATTTCCAACTTATCCCCGCTGCCGGTCGACTGGAAAATTATTTTTCCGTCCTGCACTAATGACCAGCGGATGGCAGGATACGCCATGGCATAACGCGTGAGCAACCCGGAAATTTGGCGATTCTCGGTGCTATCCGCCTTGAGGAACTTGAGCCTGGCAGGTACATTGAAAAACAAGCCCTCCACCCTGACAGAACTCCCGGTTGGTGATGGAACCTGGCTGAGGGCATCCATCTGACCGCCGTCCAGGTGAATCCGAGAACCGGCCACCTCAGTTTCTGTCTTGGAAGTCAGGGTCAGACGGGAGACTGATCCAATCGAAGCCAGCGCTTCGCCTCGAAATCCGAGAGTTTGGATGTTGAATAGATCTTCAGCGCTGCTCAACTTGCTGGTGGCATGTCTCGCCAATGCCAGCGGCAGTTCGCCAGCCGGAATCCCGCTTCCATCATCCACCACCTCAATCAGCTGTTTTCCCGCTGATCTGATTTCAACGGTGACAGACTTGGCTCCGGCATCAATGGCGTTTTCGATCAATTCTTTGACTACCGACGAGGGTCTTTCGACCACTTCTCCGGCGGCGATCTGGGAGGCAATTTTTTCTGAGAGAATCTGTATGGGCATAAGCTTTTCCTGACTGAATTATACCTGTTCGCATAAGCTGAAAGGGTTGGGCAAATCCAAATCTGCTAAAATTGAAAATCATGGAAATCTCTGAACATATCAAGGGCATTCTTAACACCTTGCCTGATAAACCAGGCTGCTACCTGATGAAAGACAAGGATGGCACAATCATCTACGTCGGCAAGGCGATCAACCTGAAGAACAGGGTGCGTTCGTATTTCCACGATTCAGCCGAGCATGCCTACAAAACCAAACAGATGGTGCGTAAGATAGCCGATATTGAGTTCATCGTGGTGAATTCCGAGCTGGAAGCGCTGATCTTCGAAATGAATTTGATCAAGGAACACCGCCCCTTCTACAACGTTCGGCTCAAGGACGACAAACGTTATCCCTACATCAAAATTCATTGGGGGGATGATTTTCCCAAGCTAACCATCACCAGGTTGATGGTGGATGATGGTTCGCGCTATTTCGGTCCCTACACATCAGTCTGGGCGGTGCATCAAACCCTGGATGTTTTACGGAAAATTTTCCCCTATCTGACCTGCGCTCGCGAGATAACCGGGCAAGACCCGCGACCCTGTCTGTATTACGACATCAAATTATGCTCCGGGCCCTGCATTGGGGCGATCGACAGGACCGCCTACCGCCAAATGATTGATGATCTGTGCAAATTCCTAGAGGGAAAAACAGAACCTGTGGTCAAACGCTTGCAGCAGGAAATGATGACTGCTTCGGATCAGATGAATTATGAGAAGGCTGCCGCCATCCGTGACCATATCCAAAGCATCGACCGGGTGGTGGAGCGCCAGAAGATCATCTCGGATGATCAAAAAGATACGGATATCATTGCCATGGCGCGCTCCAACGGAGAAGCCTGCGTGCAAATATTCTTTGTCCGCTCCGGAAAGCTGATCGGTCGGGAATACTTTATTCTTGAAGGTACTGAAGAAGAAAAGAACGAAGCCATTCTTAAGGAATTCATCAAACAGTTTTATTCACAGGCAGCCTTTGTCCCCAGGAAGGTGTTACTTCCCTACGAAGTGGAGGAAGCCAGGATCATCAAGGAATGGCTTAATACCCGTCGGGGAGGCGAAAAGGTCGAAATCAGTGTCCCCAAACGTGGAGAGGGTAAGGACCTGGTGGAGATGGCTGCGGAAAATGCCGCGGAAACGCTGCAAGCCCTGGAAACGCGCTGGAAAGCGGATAAAGACCGCCAGCGCCAGGCTTTGACGGAGATTCAGGTCGCGTTGAACCTGCCGGAACCGCCCAACAGGATTGAGTGTTACGACATATCTAACACCATGGGAACTGCCAGCGTCGGAAGTATGGTGGTCTTCGAACAGGGCGTCGCCAACAAAAAGTATTACCGGCGCTTTAACATTCGCAACGTGGAAGGACCAGATGATTTTGCCTCAATGGAAGAGGTTCTGCACCGCCGCTTTAATCATTATCACAGCGCCCTGGCTGAGAAGGATCAGCCCGGAAAACAACCGGACCTGGCGTTCAGTTTGCTGCCCGACCTGCTCATCGTCGACGGTGGTAAGGGACAGTTGAGCCGCGCCATGAAAGTAATTGAGGAACAGGGGCTGGAGAACCAATTCGCGGTAGTGGGGCTGGCAAAGCAGGAAGAAGAGTTATTTCTTCCGGGTCAGTCGGATTCGGTCCGGTTGGAAGAGCGTTCCCAGGGTTTGTATTTGATCCAGCGGATCCGGGATGAAGCTCATCGTTTTGCGATTACCGCACACCGCAGCCGTCGTGGTAAAATCGGTTTGATTTCAAGGCTGGACATGATTCCTGGTTTGGGACCTGCCCGCAGGAAGGCATTGATCCAGCGTTTCGGCTCAATTGAAAAGATCGTTGCAGCTGAACCTGAGGAAATTGCCAGTATCAAAGGGATTACCCTTGAATTGGCACAAAACATTAAAACGCAATTGGAGTAATTATGGCAAAAAAAACCAACCAAGGTAATAAAGCCGCCAAGATTGTCATGGCGGTTCTCGCGATCACCATCATCCTGGCGATGGTGCTTTCAACCATCCGTTTTTAAGGCGAAACACTCATGCAAAAATATGACCCGGTCGGTGCACGTTTTATCGAGTTAAGCCGGTATGCCAATATGGAGGTTTCTCCTGAAAGTCAGGGGAAGCCCTTCCCAGAGTATCTGTCACGGGTGATAGATGAAACCCAAATCATTCCTTTGCCAGATCCTGCCCGCATCAATCTGGGTTCATCAGACCTGCGCAGCGTAATCGAAAACCGCCGCTCAGTGCGGCGGTATGACCAGGAGGCTTTTCTTTCTTTGGATGAATTGTCCTATCTGCTTTGGCTCACCCAGGGAGTTAAAAAAGTCTCAGAAAAAACTGGCTTGACCTTGCGCACGGTTCCTTCTGCTGGCGCGCGCCATCCTTTTGAAACTTACCTGGCAATCAACCGGGTAGAAAGTCTGGTGCCAGGCATTTACCATTTTGTCGCCCACCTACACGCTTTGGAAGCCTTTCAACAGGGGAACGACATCATCGATAAATTAAACGAAGCAGCCCAAAATCAGAGCCAGGTCATCACCAGCGCGGTGACTTTTATTTGGACAGCCATCCCCTACCGTACCAGTTGGCGCTACGGCAGCAGGGGCTACCGATATTTGTATCTGGATGCCGGTCATGTCTGTCAAAACCTGCACCTTGCCGCCGAATCAATAGGCTATGGCGTCTGTGCCATTGGCGCCTTTAATGACGAAAAGGTTGATGCTCTGCTCGGTTTTGATGGCAAGGAACAATTCTCGATCTACCTGGCGTCCTGTGGCAAAAAAGCAACCAGTAACAATTTACCAAAATCATAGATGGAAAAATCATCCACTGATTTTCTGGTCTTGATCTCTGCCGGAGCTGAATGGCGGGCGTTGCTTACCCTCCTCCCAGACATCAAGGTCAGTCAAACCCCATTTGGCGAGTACTTTATTACCGACGTGCTGGAAAATCCCGTCATTTTTTTGCACGGTGGTTGGGGTAAAGTTGCCACGGCGGGTGCCACCCAGTATGCCATTGACCGTTGGAACCCCAAACTATTACTCAATCTGGGCACCTGCGGAGGTCTGGCAGGAAAAGTGGAGCGAGACACACTTATCCTGGCAGAGGAAACCGTCATATACGACATCATAGAGGGCATGAGCAGTTATCAAAAGGCTATCGACCACTACACCAGCAAAGCTGAACTTGGCTGGCTGGGCGAAAGCCTGCCTTTCCCGGTAAAACGAACGGCGCTGTATTCCGCAGACCGGGATATCCGCCCGGAAGAGGCGTCAGGCATCCTTGCCGATCTTGGGGCGGCGGCTGGAGATTGGGAATCTGGAGCTTTCGCCTGGATCTGTGCCAGGAATCAGAAGGATTGGCTGGTTATAAGGGGAATAACGGACTTGGTCAGCGCGACTGATGGCGAGGCGCTGGGGAATGTTAATCTGTGGTGGCAAAGAACCATGCCTGTCATGGCGAGACTGGTCGAACAACTGCCCTGGTTGTTAAATCAGTACCAAAAAACGCATTAACGATAGATTCCACCGATCCCGAAAAAGAACTTGACTCGATCAAGATCGACAGGCAAGTTCTTGACAATCTTCCTAAAATTATTGAACTGGCAAATTACTTACCCAATTTTGCCCGTTCTTCCTCAACGATGCTGTGATCCAGTTTCTTTATCAGCGGGAAAGGCTGATTGAAGGGTCTCCCAGCCTCAATCTCACCGGCATGCCATAGATCAACGCCTTCACCTGTCAGGCAGTCTTCGGCTTTATAAGTCAGAATCTGGTGTGAGCCAAGCTGATCTTGGATGTCATCCATTTCCTGATGACCAAAAATAGGTTTGGTATTCCCTAAAATGGCGTGCAGGCTTTCACTGGTATATGGGATAAAGGGCGCGAACATGATCTTCAACCAGTCAATTGCCTGTATCGCGGTAAATACTGACTTTTCCGCTTCGCCTTTATCCGTTTTGATCTCGAACCAGGGGGCGTGAACATCCAGGTACTTGTTGACTTCTGTTGCCAGGCTCATCACCTCTGCCAGGGCAGCCCGCAGCTGGACGCTTTCCATCTTTTCAGCCACACTATCAAATCCCGACCGGATGGTTTTGAGCAATTCCAAGTCGGATTGCCTCAGTTCCGCCGGCTGAGGAATGACGCCCTCCCAGTGCTTGTAAGTGAATGCCAGCACGCGGTTGACCAGGTTGCCCCAGGTGGCAACCAACTCGTTGTTATTGCGTTGATAGAACTCCTCCCAATCCCAATCCGTATCCTTGCCCTCCGGCATGGCTGTGGTCAGATAGTAGCGCAGTGAGTCTGGATCATAACGCTCAAGGAAGTCCAGACCCCAGACAGCCCAGTTGGCACTGCCACTGATCTTGCGTCCCTCAAGGTTCATGAACTCATTGGCAGGAACATCAAAAGGCAAAACCAGGTTCTGAGGCGCTTCTGCGCCAAGTGCCCGGTCAATGCCGTCCTTGAAACCGATCAATTCCGCAGGCCAAATCACGGCGTGGAAGGGAATATTGTCTTTTCCAATGAAATAAAAGGTCTTGGATTCCTGGTTCACCCACCAATCCCGCCAGGCATCAGGTTTACCGGCAAGTTTTGACCATTCGATTGAGGCTGATAAGTATCCTATCACCGCCTCAAACCAGACGTACAAACACTTTCCCTGCCATCCTTCCAGTGGTACCGGGATGCCCCAATCCAAATCCCGGGTGATGGGGCGCCCCTTGAGCCCATCCGCCAGGATTTGCCCCAGGGATTGACGGATGACGTTTGGGCGCCAGTAATCTTCACGCGCCTTGAGGAATTCAACAATATCCGGCTCCAGACCAGATAGATCCAGGTAGAAATGTTCGGTCTCTTTCAAAATGGGCGTTGAACCATCCACCTTTGAGCGCGGGTTTTGCAGCAATTCCGGTTCAAGCATATGCCCACATTTTTCACACTGATCTGAACGGGCATCCGGGTTTCCACAAAAGTAACAGGTTCCTTCCACGTAGCGGTCGGGTAAAAAGCGTTGTTGAGCGGTTGAATACCATTGTTTATTGGTGGCTGTGTAGAGGTAACCATTGTCATTCAGTGTGGTAAAAGCCAGTTGGGAGATCTTAAAATGGTTGGAAGTATGCGTGCTGGTAAAAAGATCATACGTCAAGCCAAGCTTGTTGAACAATGCCAGGAAACGTTCATGATAGGATTTGTAGACTTCGAGCGGTGTTTTTCCCTGTGCGTCAGCCTTAACCGTAATCGGTGTGCCGTGGGAATCAGAGCCGGACACCATCAAGACATTTCTACCGCGCAAGCGATGATAACGGGCACAGATATCCGCAGGCAAATAAGAACCTGTCAGATTTCCCACATGAATATCAGCATTGGCATAAGGCCAGGCAACTGCAATGAGTATATTTTGGACCATCGAACCAACCTCCAAATGTAAGCGTGGGAAATTCTATCATTAATTATCCCCCATCCAGCACATTCCACCGCCTTCAAAATCCATAAATGGCAGCCTGGGAAGCGGCTGCACACAACTAATTAACTCTGCCCTGTATCTTGGGTCGAACGGACTAATAAATACGTTTAGATTTCCTGGAAATCGATACGGCTCTCTATGTGCTCACATTCTCCCAGGTTCAAGTTCTGACCACATTCGACACAAACCCCTTTGCAGTCCGGCTTGCAGATGTATTTGATGGGAATGCTGAGGAGGAAGTAATCCCGAAAAACTTCCGCCAGGTCAATGTACCCATCTTCAGGCATGATCTGGTCTGTTTCTTCCTGGGTTCTTTCGGGGAGAAAAAACAACTCCTCGAAATTTGTGGATACGGGAACCCGGGTCAAAGTCAGGCAGCGGACGCATTGAGCTTCAATCTCACCTTGCAGATCAGCTTGCATCAGCATGCCCTCCCGGGTGCGTGAAATGCGGTAATCCGAAGACAGATTAAAGACATTCAGATCAGGGTCGATGAAGATTTCAGGGAATTCGACGTGAAAATCGCGGGAGAACCCAATGGGTTTATTGAGGAAGAAACCAATATTTGTGCGGAGGGAATAACGTTGTTTTTCCATTGGCAAAGTACAATTAACAATCAAAGTTACGCAGATTATAACATGCCGTTAAATCTGTTTCCAACCCGATGACAAACCCGATGACGAATATGAAAAAACTATTGCTTGCCACCAATAATCCTGGAAAAATTGCTGAAATTGGCCTGATTCTGTCAGGAGTGCAGCTTGAATTAATCACACCTGCCAACCTTGGGGTTAAACTGACGGTTCCAGAGGACGGCAATTCCTACTACGAAAACGCGCTGAAGAAAGCAAAGGCATTTTTCGATACGACCGATATGCCAACCCTGGCAGATGACTCCGGTTTGGAGGTAGACGCCCTGGAGGGTGCTCCCGGTATCCATTCCCACCGCTTCTCACCTGACCCGCATGCCACGGATTCAGATCGCTGCCAGTACCTGCTAAGCCAATTGCGGGATCATCCCAGACCCTGGAGGGCAAGTTTTCATTGTGAGGTCGTGCTCTATTTAGAACCAAACCGGATCATCCGGGCACACGGTGCATGCCCAGGAAAAATTATTTCCGCGCCAAGGGGCACAAATGGCTTTGGTTATGATCCAATCTTCGAGTTAGAGGGCTATTCACTCACCATGGCTGAAATATCCGATCAGTTAAAAGGAAAAATCAGCCACCGCGCCAGGGCACTCCAGACCGCAATGACTGAAATCATCCAATTTTCAGAAAGTTAATGGTTTTTTACCAGTGGTTGTAACGAACCTTTTTGGGATCGTATCGATCAGCCGGTTCAGGATGCTCTGCGGGGTGGCCCACTGCAATCAGTGCCATGGGTTTGATATCATCCGGTAAGCCAAAGAGCTGAGTAACGGCTGATATCCGATCTGGTCGAGGGTAAACCCCCAGCCAGACTGCGCCCAATCCCAGTCCGTGAATGGCCAACAGCATGTTTTCGGTGGCTGCTGAACAATCCTGGACCCAGCGATCCAGGCTGGTTTCGGGCGGCACCTGCGCGCAGACCAGGAAACCAAGCTGAGCTTCGTTCATCATCCTGGCATAGGGGTGAATTTTGGGGATGGAATCGAGCACCTCTCTCTTATCGATGACAATAAAGCGCCAGGGCTGACCATTGTTGGCTGAAGGCGCCTGCATGCCGGCACGCAGGATGGTTTCTACATCTGCTTGATCGACAGGTTTGTTTTGGAAACGGCGAACGCTCCGCCGTGACATCATCGCCTGAATAACTTCCATGGAACTTCCTCCTTACTGTTTGTAACCAAAGCGGCGCAGCAAACTCTTGCGTGCGGCGATTTCATCCGGCCCTTCAACTCCCAAGGGAATCTCACCATCCACGACCCCCAGGATTCCCCTGCCAAGTTCAGTCTCTGCCACCAGGACCTCGGTGGGGTTGGCCGTCGCGCAAAAAATGCGGCATACTTCCGGGACTTGCTTGATCGCGTTCAAAATATTGATCGGATAGAAACCTTCCCCAAGAAACAGGATGAAGCTGTGACCAGCTGCGATCCGTAAAGCATTCTGCCGGGCAAGTTCAAGCATCACCTCATCAGTACCACTCCACCTCACCAGCCTGGGGTTGGAAGCTTCACAAAAAGCCAAACCAAATGTAATCCCCGGAACAGCACTGACCAAAGCTTCATGGATGTCTTCCACAGTTTTGATAAAGTGCGATTGACCAAGCACAAAATTGATCAATTCCGGTTTTTGGATCTTTACAACATCAATATTCATGGAAACCTCCTTCAATCTATTACCAGGATTTTAACATACTACTAAAAGGTTCCTGTGCGATTCAAACCGATCCGCGTCAATTAAGGTAAAATTTTCCCATGAGATTGTTCAGCACAAAACTGATGATTGTGATAATGCTCTGCTATTGTGTTTCTCTGGCTGGCTGTTCCTCCCTAACCGCAGCCAGACCGAGTTCAGTCCCTCAAAACAGCACCCCTACGCCTTTTTTAGCCACTTCCACGCCCATGCCCACCTTCACCCCAACCTTGGCTCCCTTGGGCAGTGAGGCGAACCCAATCGTGATGGCAGCGGTCTCGGCTGCCCCCTCTGCCGACCAGATTGCCGCGTTGGAAAGCCTGGCAAACGAGCTTTCCAATTCCCTTAACCTGAAGGTGATTGGTCAAACCTATCCGGATTACATCGCCCTTGAAACCGCGCTGCAAAAAGGGCAGCTTCATCTGGCTTGGCTGCAACCCACAGAATACCTGTTGGCATCAGAAAAAGGATTAGTCACCTCCCAGTTGGTGGCAAATCACTTGGGGGTGACCGCTTATGGTATCCAATTCCTGGGTCACAAAGACGCCAATCTGACCAGTTACTTCGATGTAGGTACCCATCTATCCACCGCTACCGCGGCAACAGCGCTTGCGCAATTTTCCGGGATGAGACCCTGCCTGACCAGCGAAAACTCTTTGGCTGGTTATTGGCTCCCCATGGGATACTTGGTTCAAAACAATATCCCGACCCAGCCGCCAGTCCTCACTTTCTCATACAGTGCCAGTTTGCGGGCGCTTTACATTAAGGGCGTGTGTGATTTCACAGCGACCTATGCCATCTCCGCGGATCCACGCAGTTCCTCTGAAGTAATTACCGATCTTCAAGATGTAATGGATCGTCTGCCCATTATTTGGATGTCCCCGGCTGTCGTTCCTAATCTGAACTTTTCGGTAAGCCCATCCATTGAGTTTCCCATCCAAATTCAAATATCTGAATTTCTGCGTGATTACAGCCGGACAGACGTCGGAAAAAAGGTATTATCAGACGCCAATCAGTACGAAATTGCCGAGCTCGAGCCACTTCCCGATGACGCGTACGCTGACCTGCGGCTCCTGCTGGAAGTTCAGAACGTGCGCCTGCCAAGCCTAGTCCCCTGATCCTTTTTAGAGACTGAACAAGCCATATGTTAAAAAAATTGCGAATCCTTTTGGTCCTTGGATGTGTGGTAATTTTCACGTTAGGCATCGTCCGAATCGCCGTCATTCTTTCCACCCGAGAGCAAATCCAGTCCCTTGAGCTTGCTCCGAATGCATCGGCAGCAATTGTACTGGGCGCCGGCCTGAATGCCGATGGCACGCCTTCACTTCCGCTGCGCGATCGGGTGGCTGCCGGCAGTGAACTGTATCAATCTGGAAAAGTTCAAAAGCTTTTGATGAGCGGTGACAATCGGGAAATTAACTACAACGAACCTGAAGCCATGCGGCAATACGCACTCAGCCTGGGAATTCCCGATGAGGATATCGTCCTGGATTATGCCGGTCGAAGCACCTATGATACCTGTTACAGGGCTGGGGCGATATTTGGTTTGGAAGACGTCATCGTCGTAACCCAAGCTTATCACCTGCCTCGGGCGGTATTTCTTTGCAGTAATTTGGGATTGAAGGTCACCGGTGTGCCGGTGGAGCAATCAGGTTATCTTCGTTCAAGGTACCTGTTTTGGAATTTTCGGGAAATTTTCGCCACGCTGGCGGCCGTCTGGGATGTCTACGTTGCCAGACCCTTGCCCGTGCTCGGAGACCCTGAGCCGATTTTTAGTCAATAACCGTGGAGTGAGCGATGAATCACGAAGAAGCCCTACAGTTTATCCGGCAGTATGTCAGGAACGAGAGCCTGATCAGGCATATGCTCAGCGTTGAAGCCGCCATGCGCTTTTACGCCAAAATGCTCGATCAGGACGCAGATGCCTGGGGCTTGGCGGGGCTGCTGCATGACTTTGATTGGGAAATTCACCCAACCGCGGAGCAGCACCCACTGGCAGGCGCGCCCCTTCTCTCTGAGGCAGGCGTCCCAGAAGAGATTATCCATGCCATCTTAACCCATGCCGATCATACCGGCATCCCACGCGAGACTCTCATGGAAAAGGCTTTGTTTGCCTGCGATGAAGTGACCGGCATGATTACTGCAGTTGCTCTTGTCCGCCCATCCCGCTCCCTTTACGACCTGGAAGCCAGTTCAGTCAAGAAGAAATGGAAAGATAAAGCTTTCGCTGCGGGGGCTGACCGTCAACTCATGGAACAGGGTGCAAAAGAATTCAACGTGGATATGTGGATTCACGTGAGCAACGTTATTGCTGCGATGCGCACGATTGCTCCCGAGTTGGACCTGGTGGGCAGCCTCTCTCCAAATTGACGCTCGATCCATCACCCGGTCAACTCTTCTCCCAATAGGCGGCCAAATCTTCCATGGAAGTGAAGCCGATCAACTCATCGTTAGGTTTCAACGCGAAAACACTCTGACCATTTGCCATGCGCGTTCTTTGTGGCGCAGTGGCGAGTATGAACACTTTGCTGGCAGATTTACGGAAGTGGCAGATGCCCTTGTCAATTAGTTTGCCGGCCAGTTGAATCACTATCTGGTCGTCTTTGTCCAATTTCCAACTGATCACGCCCTGACCGTAACGCCCTTGCAGCGGGTAATCGCCGGCTCCGATCCGCTTCGCCAGACCCTTCCTGGTTATCAACGCAACCTCATCTTTCGGATCCAACACACTCGCGCCAACCACAGAATCACCCTCTTTGAGTTTTATTCCGTTGACGCCGGCAGCAACCAAACCCTTTGGCCGAACTTCGCTCTCATTGAAGCGAATGCTCATCCCGCTGGCTGTTGTGATCAATAAATCCTGATCCCCCCTGGTGAGCAATATCTGGAATAATTCATCACTATCATTGGTCTTTACCAAGGTGAAACTGCCGGCTGATGCACCAGGAAGCTCCGCCACCGCGGAGCGTTTTATCATGCCCTGCCGGGTTACTGTGAGCACATAGCGTTCGGGAAGCTTATTCTTGTCAATCGGTACAGCAAAAATCCCCTGCAAAATATCATTTTCATGCAGGGGAGAGAGTTTGTGTGCAGGAATGCTTTGCTCGCCTGTTTTTTGAATGGGAATTGAAAGCGAATGGATAGCAGCGCATTTTCCCTCTGTGGTCACCAGGAATATTGTCTGATGCGAATTGGTACGGATCATGCTCCAGGGAGCGTTCTCCCTGCCCAGCCGATTGGGCTTATCTCCATCGGTGCGGGAAAGCAAACCATTTTCGCTGACCTCCACCCAAAAATTCTCCAGAGGCATGACATCCGTCTGGGTGAGCAGGTCCGAAGCTTTCTCACCTTCACCCAGGTGGATGATCTGGGTGCGGCGGGCATCGCCATACTTAACTTTGAGTCGTTTTAGATCCTCGATCTCCACCTGGCGCATCTTTTTTGGGGACTTTAGCAGCGCTCGAAGGTCTTTGATGGCGTCAGTGACTTCCTGGTACTCAGTCTCAATCTTCTTCCGCTCCAGAGAAGCCAACCGGCGCAAGGGCATTTCCAGGATGGCATTTGCCTGGATTGTGTCAAGATTCAGTTTGTTCATCAGGTTTTGCCTGGCATCTTCCACCGACTGGGACTTGCGGATGATCTGGATTACCAGGTCAATGTTTTTAATGGCGATGCGCAGGGCTTCCAGAATGTGAAGGCGTTCTTGGTTTTTCCTTAACTCGTACTCGCTGCGTCGGCGTATCACTTCCAGGCGGTGCTCTGCAAACACCCGCAAAACCTGTTTCAAAGAGAGTTTATGTGGGCTGCCATCCACCAAAGCCAGGATATTGATGCCAAAGGTGCTGTGCATGGCAGTGCGTTTATACAGCGCGGTTAATATCTTCTCAGGTTCGGCATTTTTGTTCAGATCAATCACGATCCGCATTCCCTGCCGATCAGACTCATCCCGCAGATCAGTGATGCCTTCCAGGCTGCCGTTCCGGGTGATCTCGGCAATTCTTTCGATCAAGGCAGATTTGTTGACCATATAAGGCAGCTCTGTGACAATGATGCGCATGCGCCCGCGGGACATTTCTTCGAGGCGGGTGCGCGCGCGAATCTGCACCAGGCCGTTGCCGCTGCCATATATCTGCGCCAGCGACTCGGAGGTCTCATCCTGGAGGATCAAGCCGCCAGTTGGAAAATCCGGACCCTTGATGTAGTTCATCAATTCCTCAACCGTGATATCTTCGATCTTGTCCCAATTTTCCAGCATCAGTACCAGGGCATCGATCACCTCACCCAGATTGTGAGGGGGTATGTTGGTTGCCATACCAACCGCGATGCCTGAGGCACCATTGATCATCATATTTGGAAGCGAGGAGGGCAGGACGGAGGGTTCATCAAGGGTGCCATCGAAATTCTCCGTAAAGTCCACGGTGTCCATGTCAAGCTGTTTTAGGATTTCCATGGCAGGTTCTGATAAACGCGCTTCGGTATAGCGCATGGCAGCCGGAGGGTCTCCGTCAACGCTGCCAAAATTACCCTGCCCATCCACCAAAAGGTATCTTTCTGAGAAATCCTGTGCCATTCTTGCCATGGCTTCATAAACTGCCATATCCCCATGGGGATGATACTTCCCCAAAACCTCACCGACAATCCTTGCAGATTTTTTGTGTGGTGAATCGGGACGAAGCCCCATGTCATACATAGCGTATAGGATGCGCCGTTGAACAGGTTTGAGCCCGTCCCGTGCGTCCGGCAGCGCCCGGGAAACGATGACACTCATGGCGTAATCCAGGTAGGATTGCTGCATTTCGGTATTGATGTTAATTTTCTTAATGGCGGTGGAATCCATACTCCGCTCCCTTACATTATTTTGAGTTTCAAATCATATTTTATAGGATTTTCAGATTTTGGCATAACTATAGCATAAAAAACCCGGGGCGCTGAGCACTCCGGGTTTCCAGGTTAAGCTGTAAAGATTTTATTCGTCGTAATCGATCGGTTCGTCGTATTCTGTAAGAATTTCCAGATCCTCTTCTTCATCATCAATGTCATAGTCCAGATCGTCTTCATCTTCCTTCTGGAAGATATGCAACTGCTCAACTTCAATATTGGCTTTGCCTGGTAGGGCTTCCAAGTTCTGTTCGGTGAACCGTCCGGGTTCAAAACCAGTACCTGCCGGGATGAGCTTGCCGATGATGACGTTTTCCTTCAGACCGTACAATGGGTCTTCCTTGGAAGCAATAGCTGCTCCGGCAAGAACCTTAATCGTGTGTTGGAATGAAGAAGCCGACAAGAACGAATCCGTGTTGAGAGACGCTTTGGAAACACCAAGCAATACTTCCACGTAACGGGCTGGTTTCATTCCCTTGGCGGTCAATTCTTCATTGAGCTTGAGAATTTCAAGCCTGTCAACCAAATCTTGTGGAAGGTACTGCGTATCGCCTGGTCTGGTGATTTGAACTTTGTTGAGCATCTTTCGGATGATCACTTCAAAATGCTTGTCATTGATATTTTGACCTTGCGTGCGATAGACCTGCTGAATTTCCTTGAGCAGGTACAGTTCTGTTGCCTCACGACCCTTGATGCGCAGGATGGTATGGGGATTCAGCGACCCTTCTGTCAGTGGCTCACCAGCCTCAATTTTCTGACCTTCACTAACGATCAAACGTGATGTTGGCGGAACTTCATAGTCTTCGCTCTCACGGTTCTCATAAGAAACGACCACAGTATTATCTTCAATGCGAACGCGGCCTGCATGCAGGGAATTAATGGTAGTTTCATCATGGCTGGCAATTACATCACCAACCGAGACCTCACCTTCATCTTCCACCTGTACAGCCCATTCTGGCGGAATATCATAAGCGTCAGAAACCATCTCGCTGTGTTCTACCCGCACACAGCGCTGTTCAACATTCTTCAGTGACTGGGTCAAATGCACAGTACCTTTGATCTGGCTGATAACTGCTTCGCCTTTCGGCATGATGCGGGCTTCAAATAACTCTTCCACTCTGGGCAAACCGGTCGTGATGTCTCCGACTGCCGCGACGCCACCGGTATGGAAGGTACGGAGGGTTAGCTGTGTACCAGGCTCACCAATGGATTGGGCTGCAACAATACCTACTGCGGATCCCAGGTTGACCATTTTTCCCCTACCAAGGTCAATACCGTAACAGCGGGCACAGACACCATGGACCAACCCGCAGGTCAATGGCGAACGAACTTTAACGGTCTGAACATTGGCATTCACAATGGTTCGAACCAATTCTTTGCTCAGCAGATCGTTATGTTCTGCCAGCACTTCACCAGTTTCCGGGTGGACGACACGATCCGCCACTAAACGTCCATAGATGCGTTCGCTGAAGGGCTGTCCAGCCACGTCATCCGACGCATTGATGTCCAGACCATCCTCTGTACCACAATCTTCATTGTTGATGATCATATCCTGAGCAACATCGACCAGACGGCGGGTCAAATAACCAGCGTCAGCGGTCCGCAGAGCGGTATCAGCCAAACCTTTTCTCGCACCATGGGTCGAGATGAAATACTCAAGTGCCGTCAGACCTTCACGGAAGTTGGAGCGGATAGGCATGGGGATAATACGGCCGGATGGGTCTGCCATTAAACCGCGCATGCCGGCCAGCTGTGTGATGGGGCTGAAACCGCCTTTTGTGGCGCCGGAGTTTGCCATGGTAGCCAAATTGCCATTGGGGTCGAGGTGAACCCGCACAGCATCACCAACTTTCTTGGTGGCGCTCTGCCAGATCTTGATGATGATTTCGTTCTGTTCCTGCTCGGTCATGTAACCACGGCGAAAGTCCTTTTGAACTTTTTCAACGTCCAACAGAGCTTCTTGAATGATGGCTGCTTTTTCGGGCGGAACTGAAATATCAGCAACAGCCAGAGTGGACCCTGATTGGGTGGCATAGCGGAAACCAATATCCTTGATGCGGTCAGCTACCGCTGTGGTTTCATCCTGACCAGCAATCTCGTAAATTTCAGCAATCAAGTCCCGAATTCCACCTTTATCAAGGACCAGGTTGGTATAGCGCATAACATCAGGAAGGATGTCATTAAAGATGGCACGTCCTACGGTGGTGTCGATCAGGCGGATTTCTTGTTTTTCCAACCGGTCATTTTTGTCGTCGAACCAGGTTTTTGTCTGCAGCCTAATTTTTGCGTGCAAATTTAGCTGACCCAGTTGATACGCGAGTATCACTTCTTCAATGCTCGCAAAGATGCGACCATCACCCAACTGTGGGGCTGCTTGATCCATGGTCAAGTAGTAGACACCCAGCACCATGTCCTTCCCTGGAGAGATAATAGGTTCACCACTGGCGGGTTTTAGCAGGTTTTTGCTTGCAAGCATCAATTCACGGGCTTCGGCAACCGCTTTGCTGGAAAGAGGCACATGCACAGCCATTTGGTCGCCATCAAAGTCAGCGTTAAACGCGGTGGTTACCAATGGGTGCAGCTGGATGGCACTACCTTCAATCAGGACCGGTTCGAAGGCTTGAATACCAAGGCGGTGCAGCGTAGGAGCGCGGTTCAGCAGGACTGGACGATCCTTGATCACTTCTTCCAATACTTCCCATACTTCCGGGCGATTCCGTTCGATAAAACGCTTGGCGCCTTTAATATTGGAGGTGTAGCCATGTTTATCCAAACCGGCGATAACAAAGGGACGGTACAGCTCGAGCGCCATGGATTTTGGCAGCCCACATTGGTACAAACTAAGGTTTGGACCTACCACAATAACTGAACGACCCGAATAATCTACGCGCTTACCAAGCAAATTTCGGCGGAAGCGGCCTTTCTTTCCCTTAAGCATGTCGCTCAAAGAGCGCAACTCGCGCCGACCACGGCGGGAAAGCATCCGGCCGCGCTGTGAGTTGTCAATGAGGGAATCTACAGCTTCCTGGAGCATACGTTTTTCATTGCGGACGATCACATCCGGAGCACCCAGTTCGAGCAGGCGCTTCAGGCGGTTATTACGGTTGATCACACGACGGTAAAGATCATTAAGATCGGAGGTCGCGAATCGCCCACCGTCCAACTGAACCATGGGGCGCAAATCGGGAGGGATAACTGGCAGGACGGTTAAGATCATCCATTCAGGTTGGTTGGTGGAACGGCGGAAAGCCTCTACAACTTTTAATCGGCTGGTGGCTTTCTTGCGTTTCTGCTTGCTGCGGGTGGTGCGGGCTTCCTGCCACAAATCCTCTGCCAGGGCATTCAAATCCAGACGGTGAAGAATGTCATGGAAGGCTTCAGCGCCCATATCCGCTTTGAAGACCTGCCCCCAGCGTGACTTGAGATCACGGTAGTGGGCTTCACTCAGGAATGTGAATGGCTGCAGTTCGTAAAGCTCATCACGAAGTTTGGCATTCTCAGTCTTGGTGACTTCTTCCTGATCTTCAAGTTGCGCACGACTGGCGTCCATTACCACTTCGGCTTCAGCTCGAATGGTTTCCTTTTGCATCTTGAGTGCTTCCAGTTTCTGAGCTTTCTCTGCCTTCAGGTCTTTCTCAAGAAATTCCATGCGGTCCTTTACGATCTTCTGGACCTTGGTGATGTGTTTGGAAGTTACTTCTTCATTTGCGTCCACAACCATCTGGTCAAATTTTTCCACCGTAAAACTGATCGGTTTACGGACAGGCTTGCCCATCTTCTCATTCAGCTCGCGTTCAAGGCGCTGCCCTTCGGCAATGATGGGTTCGAACAGACCGGCTACTTGCTCATCATACTCACTGCTAATCGCTTCAACTTTTGCGTCAAGCTCTTTCAGTTTTCGATCGCGCTGTTTCTTACTTTCAGCAATTTGACCATTAACTTTTTCAATAAGCTCCCGTTCAGATAGACTAATCTCATCTTCAAGGCGCTTCAATGCCTTTTGCCTGGCATCTTCATCGACATAAGTGACAATGTATTGAGCAAAATACAAGACTCTATCCAGGTTGCGCCGGGAAATGTCCAACAGCAAGCCCAGGTAGGAAGGAATCCGGCGGGTATACCAGATGTGCGCGACTGGCGCAGCCAGATCGATATGACCCATCCGTTCACGCCGAACGGAAGATCGGGTTACTTCAACACCACACTTGTCACAAACAATTCCTTTATAACGGGGGTTTTTGTACTTGCCACAATAACATTGCCAGTCCCGGGTAGGGCCAAAGATCGCTTCGCAAAACAACCCGTCTTTCTCTGGTCTCAATCTTCTGTAGTTGATCGTTTCGGGTTTTAATACTTCCCCATAAGACCAACTATGGATCGTTTCTGGCGATGCCAGATTGATGCGAAGTGCTTTCATTCCTTTTGTTTCCACACGTGCCTCCAAATCAGAAAGAGGAATATAGACACGAAAAAACGCTGAGAGTTCTATTCCCAGTTTTTATCATCGTTTCGTGTAAGGTTAAATCATGCAAACGGTTATTATACTAATAAACGTATTGTCTTGTCAAGATTTTAGTATATACCAATTCTTATTCCCTCGAGACAACTTGTGCCTATTTTTCCCATTCCGGAAAAATATCTGTGGCATTGGGAAAATGCGTCAAACCCGACCTATCTGTAAACAGTTGTCTTTTCCTAATTGTTTATTATATCAGACATTCTTGGAGAAATACCACCTTAAGATTGTTGCCAAGTACAGGACCAGTAGAACCAGTGCTCCTCTGACATAGACCTTGATCAGGAATTCGGATAAAGGAGAAAAGGTAATCCGAAGTATCAAGGGCTTGTGTGAAGGATTATTTCCTTAACGGAATATCCAGGTAAAAGGTGCTGCCTTCCCCTAATTGACTCTGCACACTGATTTTCCCCCCGTGTCGGTCGGCAATGGATTTTACGATGGCTAATCCCAGACCCTGACCGCGCGAATCATAGTTTTCGTTATCATCCACATGAAAGAACCTGGTAAACAACTTGGGTTGATCTAACGGAGCAATGCCCTTGCCGTGGTCCTTCACTGAAAAATGCAGCCATCCGGCTTCCTTGGAAGCGGTGACCCAGACCTCCCCACCCACCGCGCTGAATTTTACAGCGTTTTCAACCAGATTGAACACGGCTTGCTGCAACAAGACTCTGTCTGCCATCAACTTGGTGTTTTTCATGCCGCCATAACTAGTGTGGATGGTAATTTTGCGCTGTTGGGCTTGCATGGCCAGCATGGAAATGGTCTCTTCAATCATCTCCTTCACATCAAACGTCGTGCTTTTTATGGTTTCACCTGAATCCAGCATCTCAAGGCTCAGAACCTTGCTCACCAGCCTGGACATATTCTCGATGCTCATTTGAATGCGGCCGACGTACTTTTGCTGTTCCTCACTCAAATTGCCAATATTTTGCAGCAGGGTGACATATCCGCGCATCAAGGATAAAGGTGACCGTAAATCATGGCTAATATTGGTGACAAATTCACTTTTCTGTGCGTTCAGATGCTTTTGCCAGGTGGTGTCCTTCATCATCAACATCTTCCCGACAAACCCGTCCTCGGTTTTTAACGGGTAAGCCCAGGCTTCAAACTCCTGACCTTTCGCAACGGATAGGACCTCGCTTTCGGATTTATCCTCTGCCTTACTTAACAAGCTCACAATCTCAGGGCTGACAATAATCTGCTTTTCCTGCCCACGCGTGGAGATGACATCTTGAGCCAAGAGTTCCTGTGCCTTTTGATTTGAATAGACCACCTGGTCAGTTTTGTTAAAGATGATGACTGGCTCAGGCATGCTATCCAGGGCGGATTCAAGCCAGTTCTTCTCGGCTTGAACCTGGTTGAACTGATCCTTGGTGCTTAAGACTGCTGAAGCCCGGTAGGCCAGCTGCTGGTAAAACCGGATGTCATCCTGGGAGAACCAGTAGTTTTGTTCGAAACCAACCCAAAGGATTCCCTGCGAACTGCCGTCATGTTTCAGGTGCAAGGCGGCGATGGACTGCGGATACGGCATCCCGGAGGTGAGGCCAAAGTACTGATCCACCTTGATGTTGCTCAAGATCAGCTGGTCCTGATCGCCAATTTTATCCAGGATCATGACGTCAAGATAAGCATACAAGCGGGTTTGTTCTCCCTGCCCGATCCTTAATCTCATCTCAGGTTTGGAATAATCGTTAGGCTGGTTCAGCAAGATCAAACGGGCTGAAGAAGCGTCCCTGCCCAAGGCAGCCCGCAGGATGGATGACAATACCAGGTCGTACGCTTCCCGTGAATAATAAGAAGGATCCAATGAAAGCAGGCGGGACTGGGTATCATTGCGCAGTTGCAGGTTCTGACGCAAATCCTCCAATGCCTTATATAAGTGCTGTTCATTCTTGGTAGCTGGTTCAAACGCCGTCGCCTGGTCGTATTTGCCGTTGGTCAAGTTCTCGATCTGACCGATCGCCAAATTTACCGGATTACGCACGACACTCTCATTGGCATAGCGAAGTGGGTTCCACTCTTCCGACATCCACTTACTGAGCACCTGGCAAACCACAGCAGCAATCACGATGGAAGGTGCCATTGAAAAAACAACCAACACAGATTGTTCCAAAATCGCCATCAAGTCCTTAACGCCGTATGTCAGGGCGTTGGTAACCTGGACGAGAACAATCAATGGAACGATGCCCAAAAATGCCAGCAAGCAATTAACGAAGGGGGAATGGATCGAGGTTCTGCTGCCTCTCAGTTCTGTCCGGCTGGAAACCCAGGTGAATCCTACAGCCAAAATTGCAAAAATTAATGGGGTCATCGGGTCTTGACCAGCAGTAACAGCCTGAATCACCCCGGTAATCAACGCCAAAACAACTGCAGGGATCGGTCCGGCAAGACCCACCGCGGAGATAAAAGGAATAGCCAAAAACAATCCCGCTTGCGCAGGGATAAGCGTGCCTGTGGCTGTTAATACTTGTCCATCAAATGGAACGAACTTACCCAAAAAATTGAAGGGGAGAATTAAAAGGCTGAGGAGAGCGATCCATTTCATTTCCCGTGTGCCAAGTTTTACCCCTGGTTTATGCGTTTTTTTAATCCCCCAGACTACACCGACAACGAGAACGACTGCCAAAATTCCTATCGGAATGCGATTTTCCTCGAGGAGTGCCTGGAAAGTAACCAAATGTGGAATGCTGTCGGTAATTCTCATAGAACTGATTAAATTATAGCACGCAGTCTCCCGTGATTGATCAAAGGCTTTTGTGAATAAGGCTTCTACTTGGCAGTCTGTCGCAACTGAATAACGGATTTAATTGCATCCAGGACTTCCAGAATGGTCAGGTTGTCCGTATTGATCACCACCGCGTCATCTGCCACCTTTAGAGGCGCGAACTTGCGGGTGGAGTCGATCTTATCCCGCCGTTCGAGTGAAGCGATAATCTCATCCAGGTTCACCTGGTTTCCGCGGGCTTTTTCCTCGTCATAACGTCTTTGAGCCCGCACCCTGACCGAAGCATCCAGGTAGATCTTCAGATCCGCATGTGGCAGGACAACCGAGCCAATATCACGACCAAGCATGACGATCTTTCCACGTTCCGCTATCTTGCGTTGTTGCAGGGTCATTGCGTCCCGGACTTCCGGATAGGCTGAAACAACGGAAACATTTTGGTTCACTTCCGGCAGCCGGATTTCCCAAGTGCGGTCCTCATTGTTTATGATAACGTCAAATTGGCGGCCATCCTGAACCGTCATGGGTTTTACATCTATATCGATGGATTGAGCCAATCGGGTGACCTCTTGTTCGTTATTTGGATTAATCGAATCAGCCAGCGCCTTCCAGGTAATCGCCCGGTACATGATGCCCGTGTCCAGGCAGAGATAGCCCAACTCATCAGCCAGCAATGACCCTACAGTGGTTTTTCCTGAGGCAGCTGGTCCGTCAATCGCGATAATACTTGGGACGGAGCCCATTAACGGTCCATCAGCCATCAGTTACTCACTCCGGTAAACAAGTCTTGTCGAATCCACAGCGTTTTTGTGGAATCAGTGGTTTTCAATCCACCGATCCATATCCCCCTGGCCAGATCAACAAGCGACACATTGTTCCAGTCCACTGCTCGCTGTGAAACAAAAGGCATTCCGCGATACGCAAAGTCGGCTTCTGGTTGGAAGTCTTGCGCGGTTACGATCACCTCAGGGGTGAAACCATCACGCAGCCCGCTCAGGACCAGAACTTGGTCAAATCCATGGAAAATCCATGCGAGTCCATCCTGGCTGTCTCCCAAAATAACCGCCTTTGAAACTCCAGGTTCCAGGGTGCCCTGTTGCTCAAGTTCCCCCAACACTTGATCAACCTCATCTTCTGAGACCAGGACCGGAGAGCCCGACCATACCAGCGCGTTAAATTCTGCTCTGTGGTGTATGCTTGAAAACGTCAAACTTAAGCTGGAAACCAGCAGGACGATCAAAATCGCCGAGAACAAACCTTTATTAGCAGCTTGAAATGACCAACCCATTCCCACCAACACATACGATAATAACAATAAAATCAGTCCAGCCAGGATTGCCCCCCCGAAGTGGCTGTCGGTCGAACTGCCCCATTGGGAGCCCATAAAAGATTTAAGCGTAATGGATAGGTACACCAGAACCACCAGTGAGAAGAGCATCATCCCCACGCTGACGTTCCTCCCGGTAGATCCTTGCTGGAAAAAGTGTCTGAGTTCTCCCACACTTAAAATCCAAAGCGGAATAACTGCGAACGCGAGCCCGCCAGAACCCAAACCGATAAATCCCACTGATGCGGCCAGGGCGACCAAGGCAAGCACACTCAATGCCTTGTCGTGGGTTTCTTTCTGTCTCCATAGTCTGATCGACGAGGCAATTCCGAGGACCAAAGGCAGACTACTATACGCAATAAGTCGATAAATTGAAGCCCATCCTGGTGTGGTTTGCCTTGAAAAGATTTTTGAGAAGAAACCAACCAACCCACTGCCAATGCCACCCACCCCGCTTGGATTGAGCATAAAGGCGCTGGAAACCAGCATGAGCGAAATAACCCAACTGAAAAGAAATGTGACAAGAAAGCGTTTTTTTGCTTGTGGAGTATCAGAAACCTCTTCACCACGATTAACTTGAATTCCCAGCATTTTTACGAGCAGCCAGCTGACTGTCAGGATGATCAGACCGCCCCAAAACCAGAGACCCCCCAGCCATCCTACTGCCAGGCTCACTCCTGCCAAAACAGCTTTACGGTCATTTAGGAAGGTGAGCCCCCAAGCCAGACCTGCCAGAGCAAGAATGGGTCCATCAGCCTGCCTGGAAAGGGTCACCAAAACGGGATCAAGCGCCAGAGCGAGCGAAATCCCGATGACAGAAAAAGTGCCCAGTTGCTTCCGCCAGAATAAGGGCAGCAGAGCCAGGCTGCCTCCAACCAGGGCAGGCCAAAATCTTGCCCAAAAAGCAGTCGCATCCTTGAGAAAAAAAGTTATGGAGGTCAATCCCAGATAGGCAGCATTTGAAATCGGCACGACTGGCTCGAACCTGGCAATATCTCCTGCCCGTAAGGCAAAATTGGCTTCATTTTCGGAAAAAGGCGCGCTTCCCAATCCCGCTAAACGAACCGACAGACCAATCAAAAAAACAATGAAGACGATGACGTTGAGGTCTTTTTGCTTGAGATTGATTCCGAAAATTTTCGAGGGCGTTTCCATCATGATCATTCCACCGGCGGATATTCGTATATTCTGGCATTGGGCAACTCAAAGACCTGCACAAGATTGTCCTTGAACTTCTCTTCGTCCAACGCGTAGGTCCGTTCTTCCAGTTCGCCAACGTAAACGTAGCGAATATTATATCGTTTGAGAATGGCTTGGGCATCCTCCCAGGAATGGGTGCTGTAAAGCTCCTGGATGTCATCCTGTCGGCTGCCCATTTCCGTGTAACCGCCCCGCCACTGTGACACATGCCCGACCCACCCCAGGACGGTGGGCATCCCGGAAAAAGTCGACACAGAAGCGTAAGTGGTATAGCCTCCACCGGTGGGAGAGACTGCTTCCACCATAACCCCCATGGGTGCCGTGGAGAGCCAATCCACAGCCGCCATTTGATCAGGCCAGTAATCCCGATAATACTGCATTCCGTCCAGAGTAAATCCATCCATGGCGGAGAATCCTCCAGTCTTGTTCCAGAGGGAAACTACCGGATAAACCAATCCCATGGCAATCCCAGCCAGGCTTATCACCACAATGGCTTTCTTCCACTGCCTTTGAAATACTTTGATAAGCAGCCAAACTATAAAGAGAACGGCTATTGCCAAGACTAAGTAATCCAACAGACTTGTTCCAAGAGCCCCCAAATTCTGGTTGTACTTTTGAAAGATTGAATCATCCCTGTACAAGCCCAGAAAGATCGACACAACACCTAGAACCAGGATGACCGCTGGAATGATTCGGTCTACGATCCTAGTTTTAAGATCCGACCTGGCAAGACTTATCAGGGCATAGCTGCCGGCGACCGACCAGAGGATCCAGGCTTGATAGTAAAACTTGAAGATGGTGTTCATCCGTGTGCCAAACTGGTCCTTCAGATAAACAAATTCAGGTGCCAGGGTAAGCAAAGTTCCCAACAAAACCAAAAACAGAACAAAGACCTCGCTGATGGGTTTCTTTTGAGGCAATATGGACACTTCATCTGTCTGATTGTTTTTCTCTTTTCCAAGCAGCAAACTCAATGCCAGGAAGATCATCACAAATAACGTGATCCACGTGCCAGGCGCCTTGATCCGATTGACCAGAGCTTCCAGGAGGGGATTAACATCGGCATTCGCGCCCTGAAGCGACAAAAAGAGTTGATTCAGCGAGGGTATCTTTGTCGCCATGAAAGATAACCCCCAAGAAAATATCAGAAGGAACAGGAACAAACCGCCAGTGATCAGTAAAGCAGGCTTTACCGCTCTCTTGTGAGGTTTGGCAAAGAATTGATAGACGAGGTAGCCCAGGATCGGCACCAGCAATGGTCCGAACATGACCCAGAAATACTTGCCTTGGGTAAAGAAAGCCAAACTGGGCAGTATTCCGCCCGCCTGAGAAGAAAAACTTACATAAAACGGAAAATAAGCCAGGATTGCCGGGATGCCAAACCCAAAGCAAATGAGGAAGAATTCTTTAATCCGGCTCCCGCTCCATCCCAGCTGCGTGTATCGCTGGTAGCAGATTGCAACCGCGATCAAAACCAGGTAAAACGGAAAGTCCCAGGTATTCAGAAAGGCAATACCACCTAATGTGATTACAGCCAGGGCTATTTCAGGCCAACCCAGCGGGATGGTCCGGCGGAAAAGCCTGGTTTTCCCTTGCCACCCACCTAGAATCGCGTTCAAAGCCTGGCTGATGGCGAGAAAAACAAATGGCATTGCCAGCACATGCGGATGAATATCAGAAAGCAGGTAGGTGAAAAACGGAAATTCATCGATGACTTCCAGCGCCTGCCCGTTCAACTGAAAATCCTGCACTACCCGGCTGGCACCCCACCACTGCACGCCACCTATCCGGGTTGGGAACCAGGAATAGCTTGAAGGAGCTGTAGTCAGTTCCTTAAGATTCAGCCAGTTCCAGAAAGCCGATACAGATTCTCCCGTTTGGGTGGACGACCAAAATAAACCACGCGAGTTCAGGATGTCCAGGAAACCATGCCAGTTGGATACCACCAAAAGCATGACTGGCGCCAGCAGCGCGGCGCTGAAGACCCATTTTGGGACAGTCTTTTCCTCCGCCTCTGTCCCCTTGCGCCCGCGGGTTGCCAACAGGTCAAACAACAAGCCGTAGGCACAGATGGCAGTAAGCCCAAACCATAAAGCCGACACCAGGTTGTAGCCGACACCAGCAGTGACGCCCGTTACCCTGATCAGCATGGCTGACAGAACATACCCGAAGTAGTAATAGGAGATGCCGTAGCCTGAGAGCCACGGGTCGTTGGGAGGAAAACTGGGAGAGCGAAGAATGGCGTTGATAAAAGCCATCTCCATGGGCTTTTCCGTCCCGGCAATAGTAGGGTTGGCAGAGCGGACAAATGCCCACAGTGCAAACGCGCCAAGAAACAACCCTTCCACAACAAAAACCAACCGCCGATTGATCTTTACCCACTCGACGACTTCTCTCCACCTGCCATTCCGGGAGACGTACAGATTAATGCCTAACAGAATTCCGAAGGCTACCAGCTGCCCAGCGAGGTCGTTGTTAAGCAATTTCAACGATGTCAACATCCAAAACAGATAACCCCACAGCAGAAGCCCAATCGGTCGGCTTAGATGAAATCCCCTGCTGGGAAGCGCTTTGAATAATCTCCAGGAAAGCGGTAAATTGACCCAACCGATCACCAGACTAACCAGGTACCAGCTTAAAAAGTTGCCCAATGTTACCTCACCTTATATATGACGGTGCTGCCGTAGCGATATACTTCATCCCATAGTATACCCTTCTGGGCTTCAAATTTGGTCAGACCGGCGCCTGGATAAAATGCCTGTTCGAGTTGACCAACCACGATGTAACTCACCTGGTATTTTTCCAGGAACGACTGCGCGTAAGTTAAATCTTCTGTTAAATAGAACTGGTTAACCTGATCCACCCTCTGCTGCACCACATCGGTGCGCAAGATGGCGCGTTGCTGGCGTTGATGGTAATTCCACCCCACCACACCAGGCAGCCCAGTATAAATCGTATAGCGGTTACCCCAGCGGTATTCGTATGCCTGAGCTTCCAGGATGACTGGAGAACCCTGGATGTTATCCTGCATCCATTGAATGGCATAGTAATCCTCACTCAGGTCTATCGTGACGCCCATATCATACATGCTGGCACCGTCCATATAGGCCATGCCATCCAGCGTTTTCGGAGCTGAGGCATTCATCCGGTCTTGAATCTTGTCAGCCGTTCCGAGCATCGGGAAAAGCAAGGCTCCTGCCACCAATAATATCAGCGGAATCTGAAAGAGCAGCTGCGTCCGCAGAGTCCATTTGATCTGGTCATTCCACAAGGTAATCAAGCCAGTGCCAAGGGCAAGGGTCATGAGTAGCCAGGCTTGCAGATACAGCTTGAAGACAACGTTCATCCGACCGATATCCCCGACCAGGTAGACCAATTCGACCACCAACGTCAGCAGCAAACCAGTCGCAATCATAAAAAATGCCAACCGTTTGGCATCGCTCTGATCCGGCCGCAATATCAATATCAGCGACCAGAGGCATAAAGGGACGACCACTATTGCTACAACCACCTTGCCGATCAGCAGACCGATTAAGAGCGCGAGGAGAACAATCCCAACGATCGTCAAAAGCTTTTTATGGGGTTCCAGCTTCTTCAGCGCTGAAAGCGGCGTCACCGCCAGCCACCGGTAAGTTTCCCAGGCGTACCAAAACAGGATGAGGAAGATTAACAAGCCCCAATGGGTGAAGTACGATGAAAGCGGTGTGCGGTCACCTGTCCAAATTCCAATCTGGCTGTAGCCTGGATGGAACAAGGTTGTGAAAGGACGGTACATCAACGAGCTCAAGGCAAACAACAAAGCGATCAATATTCCAGCCGGCACGATGCGCGCCAGCCAGGGTTTTTTGATGAATTTGGCGGGTTTGAGATATTTCCAACCGACATAGCCAAGAATAAAAATATTCAACGTCAAGAAAGTATAGTAATCCCAGGTATTAGTGGGTTTGAGCGCCCCGATGCATAAGCTGCCAATGACCATACTTACCGCGAAAGGCAGCCAACGATGTTTGTCGGAATCCCCCCATTTTCCCTTGGCAAACAGGGCCGACATCCCCCAGGCGACCGCAAAGACCACCAGCGGCATGGCAATCAGGTGGGCGTGCAAATCAGCGTACAGGAAAGTGAAGAATGGGAATTCGGTGATGGGATCCCCCGGAATGACCCGGCTGGGATACCAGTACCAATCGCCCGGGTACAGAGGCAGCGGAACCTTGTTTAGATACATGCCAAAGCCCTTGAAAACCCAGCCAATTTGCTGAAACAGGGTTGAGCCTTCGATGGTTTGACCCATGGCACCCATGGTGCACAAGGTTTGGACGAGCAATTTGACCGTGCCCTGATTTCCTAGAAACGCCAGAAGCGCTGAAGTGCTCAGTCCAGCCCAGAAAGGCTTGCCAAACACCCTGACCTTCGGTTTTGCGTCCCCTGATTCTGAATGGTCTGTAATTTTGCGGGTCAGGTTCCAACCGATGCTGTAGGCGCCGATGACCAGCATCGAGTACCACAATGGCAGAACGATGTTGTACGCCACCGAGGGAACGATCCCCAACAGTTTGATCGGAATGCCAATAATAACGAAACCATAATAGTAATAATTGATGTAACCGCCGGCAAACCAGGGATCATAAGCCGGGAATGTCGTGCTTTTGATCACGGCATTCAGATACGAAAAGTCCATGGGCTTTTCCCCGCCTTTCCAGGGATGCCACAAATCCGGATTTTGGTAACGGATCCACAAGAAGAACAGGAAGGCTGCCAACGCCAGACCTTCAATTACCAGGTAGTGTTTCCAGTTTTGGCGTAAATCAGCAAGTAATTGTTTCCTTTGAATGATCCCGAAGGTAATTCCAATGGCCGCTATGACCAGGAATACCACCGCAACCAACGTCCGCGTAACCGGCACTCCTGCCGATCCCAGCAGGAAGGATAGGTATGCCAGCAACAGGAAACCTGCCAGCCGTGAGAACGGATAGCCCTTATCATACAAGCCCGGGAAAGCCATGCGCACTACTGGGAACATAATCAGCCCGAGGATAAAGCTGAACATATAGAAGACTAAAACCGCCAGCGTTTGGTTGGTGTTGATGGCTGAAAAACGGTCAAATAGCTCTGACCAGGTGCCATTGTTCCGCTGGACTTCCAGCTCCTCCTCGGAGAGCATCAATCCGTCACCAGAGCTTATCTCGGGATCATATGAGTCAGCCTGCTTGGCGGTAATGTTTACTACCTGCGTCAGGTCGACGGCATTGAGAATTTGGCGAACCTGCTCAATGTCAAAATCGGCGCTTTTCTTAAAAATCAATACCTTGGGATGGTCGTACACCGAAAAGGCTTCTTCAGCGAATTGGTCATTGAAGCTCAGGGAACCCAAATTTGGGTAGGATGTCTCAGTTTTTACCAGCTCAAAGCCCAGGCTGCCACTGAACATGCCTGGTTCGGCTGTGTTGTAACAGGTGACCAGGTCCAGCTCATCCGGGCAGCCCAGCAAACTGCGGTAGTACTGGCTGGTCAGTGGGTAACGTTCGGGCACGCGGGTGGTCGTGCCCCACTGGCGGTTGGAACTGATGAAGATGTAATCGCCCTGCTGCAATATCTCCAGGAATCGGTCGCGTTTGGCTTGGTCATCAGTCCAATACAATTCCAGGTTCAGGTCGCCCCTGAAGATCCCGCCGCCATCACTGTAAGGAATATAGCCGTCCTTTGACACAGGTAGGGCGTCATCCCAGGAAGATTCATGCACCGGTGCCACAGATGAGATTGCCAGCGCGCCTTCCCCTTCCACCAACTCCAGAGATAGGTCTATGGTCTGGGGAGTGCTGAGTTTGAGAGGTTTATCCAATTGAATGGTCAGGCTGGTTCCTTTGCCATCCCCGAAATCTGTGAAACTCCCTTTGACCGACCCGGACACAGGGGTAGGATCTACTTCCGCTGATGGGTAAAGCGTGATCCTCAGTGTCTTTTCACCTAGAGACTGGCTCAAATCCAGAACATAGGGTAGTTCAACTGCTTCAATCTCTCCAGCCTGTATGATATCTATTTTCATGCTGTAGCTGTGCGTGGGAGTGACTGTCTCCACGATTTTAAGCAGCATTTGGGTAATGGTTTCACCCTCAGCGTTGGTGATTTCCAACTTTGGCACACCGTCAAGCAGCACCTGACCGTTGGGGTCAGATTGGGACAAATTGATGGTATATGTCTGCCCTTTTTCCAAGGAAATTGGAGGGTCGAAGGGAAAGTAAAGTATGGAAGGTTGAAGTGCTCCCTCAGCAGAAATCGTGTTTTGCGCCATCACTGGCAGCGACATGGGTGTTTCCAAAGAGCCAGCTCTTTGTATCGTCACACTGAAGCTAGTCAGATCGGCAGAACCATTGACGAAAGTGGCACTGGGGAGCGTAAAACTGGTCAAATTTCCGCTGGTTTCACTTGTGAAGGAAATCTGATAAACCTGGTTTCCAGTCAGACTGTCCCCGCTGCGATAAGGTGCCTGTTGGGTAAAAGAACCATCGGCAGTCTCAAGCACAAAGTTCACCGGTCCGGGAATGTTTTCATAGATCCAATCAGTGGCTGCCACCCGGGTTTGTGGACGGGTATAAATGCGGGTGAAGGCATAAGCCCAGCTGGCAGATCCAACCAGGACGACCAGCGCGAGGACCACGGCAAAGCAGCGAATAAACTTTGGACTGATGCGTAAGCGCCACAGGCGCAATTCGCCGCGCGTTTCCCAAAGTGTGTAAATCCCCCAGGCAACCAGGATTGCCAGTAATGGGTAGATCAAGAGCAGGTAACGCATGGCTTTCACCCATGCGAACGCCTGCCATACGAAATAAAACCCCGTCCATGCCCACAGGGGTAGATGTTTACGCTCCTTGCGTTTGAAAATCTTCCAGCCCATCCCAATAAAACTCAGGATCGCGGTAATGCCCATCGGGATGCCCAATCCCCACTTCACCAGGTTGTCAATTGAGAAAGTGGCCGGTCGCCTGGCCCACTGCAGCGCCGGCGGAAAATCCACCTGCCCGGCGCTCTGGGCGCGCAGACTCTGAAGGCCGGACAACCACTCCTGGTTGATTCCCAGACTGATGAAACCTGGTCCGTTAAAGGCATAAGGTTGCCCAATCCTGAATACCAAGATGGTCACGAAAGCTGCCAGAAGGATCATGCGCAGGCTCACCCGTGAATAATCCTGGCGTTCAGCCTGCGGAAGTTGGTAGTAGCGGACCAATTCAATGATCGGGAGCAACAAGGCTAAAGAGGCAGCATTAATCTTCGAGGCAGAGGCCATGCCGAGAGCAATTCCAAATAGAACGTACGGAAACCAATCAGCGAATTTCAACTTTATTCTGGTCTCACCCGCACCTGGCGTTGGTGGTTTTGGCCGTATTGCAATCAAGACACCGGCATAAACCGTCAACATGCCAAAAGTGTTGGTAAAGGTATCCACCGTCATGAAGTGGGATTGCTGGATGGGAAGAACGGCAAACGCGTACAAAGCCGCAGCCAACAAGCCAATCTGCCAGCGGTAAAGGCGGTATGCGATCAAAAAGACCAGAAGAATGGTGAGGATATCCGCCAGTGCGGAAAGCTGCCTGCCAACAAGCGTGATGGGATCATAACCAACCTGACCGACCCATTCGCCTACATAACGGATGATAAACAGAGGTAATGTGCCGTAAACGAAGAAATCATAGCCCTGATTGCCAGGATTCAACGTGGAAGTATCCGTGTTGAAGTATTCACCAACATTTTGAACCGGGCTGATATTGTTCAGCACCATGGAGAGGAACCGCTCATCGGGGTGTAAATGCCGTCCCTCATCCCAATCCACCCCTACGGTGCGCAGGTAGGAGCCGGCGCAAATGATGGCCAACAACAAAACAACAATCAGCAACGATTTCCAATCAAATCGTTTGCGAATGGTTTTCACATTTTCTTTATCTTTAGCTTCCATAAAGTGTTTCTATCGGCTCACAGCAAAGATGATGAAATTCTTTTCAGGATAACTTGACTGGTAGGTTGAAGAAACCCCAGTTGGATAATCTGCCTGTAATCGGGCGAGTGTATCACCATCCTGAATATTGAGTAAAAAAATCTTCGGATTTGGCTGATCGATCGTGGCATCAATTTGGTCGGGCGGCAGTGCCATATTCAAGTAAGGATAGCCCGCTTCGATTGCAACAGCCCGAGCATCCACCCAATAGGGGTACCCCACCACCCACATGCTGTCAGTTCTTCCGAATCCAGTTTCAAACTGATTCACCGCATCAGCCATTTCAGAGGCATTCCAGGCATTTTGGCGGTAAGTTCGTGGGTAGCTCACAAAGGTCAATTGATAATTCTGTACCAACACTGGTAATGCCACCAGAAGAATCACCCCCACTTTGAAAATGGGTTTCCATTCTGCCCACCGGCTAATCACGCTTGACAGGATCACAAAGATGCTAACTGCCGCCAGCAAAAATACCGGCATCGCGGATCCAAGGGCACGGCTAAGCGAGGGATTCTCGTTTGGAAATGCCAGGGACATAGCAGATGGAATGAGAAAAAGTGGATACAAGACCAGCAAAGCCAGCAACGTCCAATCCTTCTTTTTCCGATATTGGAGGATTGCCATGACCAGCCCTAAGACAAAAAATGCGGCTGTCACCCAATCAACAGCCGGCCTGAGGGGGATGCCATCCACCCAACTGTTACGATTGCTCCAGTTCACCATACCAAGAGCTGAAGCCCAATTTCCTAAAAACAACAGGATTGGATTTCCGCCTAACGCCACTTCTTGATCAGAAACGCGCGACAGGATAGGAGAAAGATACACAGATGGGTTTAGAGTGATCGCGCGCAGTAATGGCGTAATAGTAACGGCCGTTACCAATAGGCTCATCGCTAGCAAGCCCCAAAAAACCTGTCGTTTTTCTTTGGAATAATTGCTGAAAAGCCAGATCAGCAGGACCACCAGTCCGACCAGTGGAAAAATGAGAAACACTTTGTGGGTAAGCAAACCTCCCCCTGCCAGCAGACTGGCTATCACCAGATCGTTGGACCGCTGCTGCAGCAATCCCCGCAGTAAATAAAAACAGGCAGGTATCAGCAGGGGCAAAATCATGCCAGCGCCCAATACCGACCGAATTTGCAGGTTGGGCCAAAATGCCACTCCAAAAAGAAGAGCGGCAATAAGCCCGACCCAGCGGTTAAAAAGCAGCCGACCCATTTGGTACAGATAATATATCCCGACCAACCCTGCCAGGCCATAGGCGACTTTCAGACCTGTAAAAGTTACTTCGTTTCCAAACAAGGATAAAAGCGCAGCCGACCAGTAGTATTGCAGCGGCTCGATTACCAGGTTTCTTGTGAAAATCAGGGGGGTATTACCCTGCAGGATTTCTTCAACCGTATAGATATGCTCGATTTGCGCGCTGATTAATTCAGGGGGAAGTTTCGATATCTGTACAAATCGAAAGGCCAGGATAATGAGCAAAACCAGGATCACGGATATTATCCAGATTCTGTCTTCCTGCCAGGCAGTCTGGATCCTTGATAGGAATGACTTTCTTTCGTGCCCCCCACCAAGCCTTGTCACCCACAAGCTATAAATGACAAGTCCAATACCCGCCATCCACATAAAAGTGGAAAGCAGGCCAAAAGAACCGCTGGAAAACAAAAAGAAACTGAGCAACGCCAGACCAATCCCCGGCAAGATCAGCCAGGTTTTCCCTGAAAACAAATGCCAGCCTTCCTGGGTGTGTGTCCGAATTGGCAGCGACCATTCCTCACGCCTGCCCGCTGATACCAACAGGATGATGGAAACACCGTAGAGCAGCACGCTCATGAAGCCCCAGCGGTTTTCAGAAGGTTCGATCAGCACTTGCCCTAGCAGGGCAGCGCACAACCCAAAAATGGTCAGCCAGGGGAAAGGCTTGGCGATCGCGTTTTCCACAAATGTTTCCCCCACCACCCCCTCCGGCAAATTCTGGAGCGCTGGAGCGGTGTGTTCGATTTCCTGATCGGGCGATGCTAGCTTTTTCCCTTGTGAAAACTGGGATTTTAGGTATTCCAGAATGGTGATTTCAGGCTCTTCAGGTAAAGGCGGCTTTTCCATAAGGCTGCATTATACTTTTTTGTGCTCTTCCTCGTTTTTACTTGAACGTTCGCTTATCAGGTAACCTTCGGTTTTAATTCTTCGTAGGCTGTCTTGTATTGTAGTCCGAAAAACGCTGAATGAGCAATGCCAAATGGATCATACGCGTTCAGCAAAAAGATACCCAATATCCTGGTGCACCGGATTTTCGTGCAAGCTGACTGCAAAACCTTCCTGGTCCAGGAAATCCACCAGGGCGGCATGAGTATCGGAACCGCCAAGATCGTGGTATTCCATCACGATCCGCCTGATCCTGAGCATGGTTTCATGGTTGCTCGGCAGTAAAATCCGGTATTCCGCTCCCTCGCAGTCAAGTTTTAACAGATCAATGGGCTCGTGGATGAATTCCGCAGTTAATTGCCCCAATGTGATCACCGGTACGCGGCTCGAATCATCGTTTGGTGTCGCCTGCTCAACCGTCTGGGCCTGCAGAGGTTCGTCATGGATGAGCTCCAGTTCCATCTGACCAGGTTTATCCCACACACCCAGGTTCCATGCCTCTACATTCTCGAGAGCATTGGCTTTCAAGTTTTCATGCAGGATTGCCACCGATTCAGGGTTGGGCTCAAATGCGTATACCTTGCCACACTTGGCTGCCAGAGCGGCAAATACGGTAAATTCTCCGATAGCAGCGCCAATATCCACTACGTGCCAGTCTGCGCCTATTTCGCACCCGTAACGGGTGTAAAACCGGTCCAGGAAGCATTCTTTGACCGACCAGGCATCCATCCTTCCCCGGACAGCCATCTTCAGCGGTCTTTTCCAAAATTTTAGCCAGGTAAGTTCTTTGGAAGAGCCTCCTAAAAACAACCTGAAAACATCCCCCCAATTGCGAAAATCTGCCAGCATTTCCAAAACTGACCAGGCATAATAGGTCCACTTCCGAAGAAATCTCATGAATCCCTCCGGGCGATAAAAAAGGTACAGGTTCCGTCTTTACAGACTGAGTCGTCCATCAGTTGCCGGATTTTTTTGTAGTGGAGGAAGGGATTCGTCCTGGAAGGGAAAAGTATCCATTTCCCCAGGGTCTTTTTCCAGAGCAAGTTAGGCAGTCCCCACAGATGCCCTCGCTCAAGCATATGCAGAGCCCATTTTGGAAAGTAATTCCAATATTCCACCTCCCCAAAACCAGCCTGCCCAAGCCGCTCCAACCAGATTTTGGGCTCATCCAAATTCTTATGCCGGGCAATTCTATTAAAGAACCTGGAATACTTGGTTGCCAGTATATTCAGCCCAAGTCCCTTCAAGACGCCTATTCCCCACAGGTCGGTTTTGAAGCGCTGGTTTGGCACCGCGAAAATGAACAATCCACCAGGCTTAACCACCCGACCGACCTCATTCAGAACCGGCTGAACCTCTGAAATGTGTTCGAGCACGGAGTTGCTGATAGCACAAAGGAAATTGGCATCTGGATACGGGATGGCATCTCCATCCGCCTGGACCAGGATGGAATAGGTCTGCCGGCTGGAAGCCTCCTGCAAGGGTTGCCACCAGGGGTCAATGCCAACGCAGGTCTGACCTTTGAACAATACCGAAGCAAAATGACCATCCCCCGCTCCCACATCCAGGATGGGCTCTGCCAGCTCCAGCCGGGCATAGAAGCTGTGCTCCACCGCCCGCAGCATTCCCCTGAAATAAGGCAAACCGGAGAGGTGCTGCCAGCAGATCTGATCCAGCTCTGCAGAGGTCAGCGTTTTCAAGGCTGAACCAGAGCTTTCATCAGCATGTCATACTGTTGGGCGACGTTTTCCTGTGAGAAGGTCTCAAGGTATGCCGCCGGCAGGGAGCGATCTTTTTTACCCTCATCCAAAACGGATATGATCGCCTGCGCCAGCGCTTGTGAATCGCGAATGGGAACGACCCTGCCAAATCCGGTTTGAAGGACGGGCTGCCGCACCCCCGGCAAATCCGAAGCGACGACTGGCGTTCCCTGCAGCATCGCCTCGATTTGCACAATACCGAAGGATTCTGTGCTGTTCAGGCTGGAAAAGACGAGCAGATCGCAGGCGCCAAAAAAGGCTCGGAAATCTTCATCACTCAGGAAGCCAAGCGATTTCCAATGATCACCCAGAGGTTTTACCAGGGCTTCGACTCGGGCTTGATAAGCCTCTTCGCCCATTACACCCTTCCACATGCCGGCGTGCAAGACCCGGACGCTGGGGTAAGCTCGCCGCACCAGAGGTAACGCTTCGACAAGGTATTCATAGCCCTTTTCACTGGCAACCCTGCCTGCTAAGCCCAGGATTTTTTCTTCGGATTGAATGCCATACTTCAGTTTGAAGGCGTTCACCCGGCCTTCAGGCACCCGGATTAATTCGACCGGTGTCGGCACAGCTTTCACCTTGTTCAAAAAGGGTTTCAATGAAGGTGAGTTTTCCGCGTAGTCCAGCGAGTTTTGGACAATCAGGTGTGCCTGGCGTAAAACCTGCCTGCCAATATGGGTCGTCACCTTGCCAGCCAACCGGTTAAGCCAGCCGCCAGTCATGTTCAAATTACAGTGATAAGTCACCAACAATTTTTTACCGAAACGATTTGCCAGCCGCGCATACACTGAGGACTCGAATTGGGGCAGGTGCAGGTTCACGATATCCGCCCACTCAACCCATTCTCTGGCACGACTTGACAGGCTGGGCATGACCACCCCCTTGGAAAGCCGAAACCAGACCGGCACCCGCACTAATTTGATCCCATCCAAAGTATCATCCAATGCCAGGTCTAACCTGTATTGGGAAGAAATGACCACGACTTCATGTCCCAATTCCGTGAGACCTTTCGCCAAGCGCAGGGCATAAACCGAAAGCCCGGACTTGTAAGGCTCAAAATAGGTCAAAGCGATCAAGACTTTCATACAGCTCCTATTTTTGTGTCTTTTGAAGAGAGGCTTTGCGGAACAGGTTGCCCAAGTTTTCACCCAATAAGTACAGCCCGATCATCCCTAAAAGACATTGAGCGACGAATTGGATGGCATGCAGAATCAAGGCAATTACCAGGGCTGTAGACTGGTCTGTGCCAAGCAGGGTATAAGCACTGACGGTGGCAGCTTCGAACACACCTAGACCTGCAGGAGCGGAGGGCAGCGCCGACGCGAACGCGCCGGCTAAGGC
>JBAQMM010000129.1:0-9497 GCA_049302815.1 Anaerolineaceae bacterium
GTCTTGCGCAGGTACTCCAGCTGGGCTTCAAAATCCTGGCTGGAGAAGGATTGGGAAGGGTCTCCGACCATGCGGGAGCGGGTGCAGTAGCGGCAGTAGCTGGCACATTGGTTGGTAATCAGCATCAGGACGCGGTCGGGGTACCGGTGCACCAGGCCGGGCACGGGCGAGTGCATGTCTTCAGCCAGCGAGTCTTCCATCATGCCGGTAAAAGGCAGGATTTCCGCTTCGCTTGGGATCACCTGCCGGCGGATCGGATCAAGCGGGTTGTCAGGGTCAATCAGGGAGGCAAAATAAGGGGTGATATCCACGCGGAACAAGCCGGGGTGGTTGAGGGCTTTGCGTTCACTCTCGGTCAGTGTAAAGAGTTGCTCAAAATCTTCTACGGTGTTGAGGCGGTGGCTGAGCTGCCAGCGCCAGTCGTTCCATTTCTCATCGGGAATGTCTTTGAAGGCGGGTGCTCGTTTGGATGGAAATGGGGTGTTTGGCATGGTCATCTCCTTTTATTAGTTTAGTGAGACCCTAATTGTAATATGAAAGCGCCGTTCTGCAGGTTGAACATCCTGGAGGAAAACAGATGAGCCGTATTCAATGCTATGAATCACATTCATGATGTTGTTGAATATAGACAGCCCTTCCAAAACTGAAATTAGCCCCATTGAGCAGCAGGACAACCTGTTTAAAGCGCTCACCCATCCAGCCCAGATTGCCATTTTAATGCTCTTGCGGGATGGCGAGCGCTGTGTCTGCCACCTGGAAGCACACCTGGGCTACCGGCAGGCTTATATTTCCCAGCAGCTCTCGGTGCTGCGAGAAGCCGGGTTGGTGCGGGACCGCCGCGATGGTTGGAATGTGTATTATGCTGTGGTTGACCCCGCCATCTACGAGATGTTGGACGCGGTGCAGAAGCTTACCGGGCCGGTTGAAGCAGTGCCTACCAAAGCCATCACCCCCTGCCCCTGCCCTCACTGCCAGAAGCCCGGTAGGCATCGGCACTTTGAGCCTGCTTGCGGATAAGGCGAGGGAGTGATCTCATCGTTAGTCCAGTTTTGACCAAGTCGCGCAAGCCTTAATGAGGTTTTGTGCTTATCATGGGGGAGTAATTCAGGCAATACTGAATAAAACTCAACCTGACTTCACAGGATATGCGATCATCTCTAAAACTTACAGCCGCTTACCATGAATGTGGCTTTCCACAGCTTTCAAAGGGGTATAATTCTTTTGTGGTAAGAATCGAGTGAACATTGATTCATCATAAAGGGGGGACAACCCCACAAATCAAAAAGTGTTATTTCAAACGAAGATCCATGATCTTTCCATCCTCGTCAGTATTACGTTCTTCATTACTATATAAATCTTAGGATTCTACAATATTCACAATGACAACATAAATGATTTTTTAGGAGGAAAATGCGATGAATACTACGCAATCATTTTTTGCTCATTCCAAAACAGGTAATCCTGAAGATTGGCAAAAATTGATTGACCACCTGACAAACACAGCACAAATCGCTAACGAGTTAGGAAATGATGCTGGTATTGCTCCTTATGCCGCTCTGGCAGCTTTGATGCACGACATTGGTAAATACTCCCAGGCTTTTCAGAAAAGGCTAAGAGGAAACACAAAGATAGTTGATCATTCTAGTGCTGGCGCCCAGGAAATTACTAAGTTATTCTCGGAATCTAACAATAAAATAATTGGCACAATTTTAGCCTACTGTATAGCCGGACACCATAGTGGCTTACCAGATTATGGCAGTAAGCTGGATCTGGAAACAGATAGCAGTTTGCAGGGAAGGCTAAAAAAACAGCTCGAAGATTATCATACTTATCAAGCTGAGGTGGATGCGACTTCCTACACATTGCCACCTTACCTGCCTGTCCATCTTCAAACGAAATTGGGAGGTTTTTCGGTTTCGTTCTTAACAAGAATGATTTATTCTGTTCTAGTGGACGCTGATTTTCTGGAAACTGAAAGATTTATGAATGGGGGAGCCAAGTCCCGGGGTAGTCATGAAGAAATCCCGGTACTCTGCCAGAGAATGAACCAGTCTCTCGAACAATTTATGCACCCCACTAATCTGATTAACCAGTATCGAACAGACACCTTAATTGCCTGTATTGAAGCTGCATCAAAATCTCCAGGTTTCTTTACGCTAACCGTGCCAACAGGGGGAGGAAAGACAAATTCGTCTCTGGCTTTTGCGCTTAATCATGCGGTAAAACATGGATTAAATCGCATTATCTATGTTATTCCATATACAAGCATTATTGAACAAAACGCGGCAATATTTAAAGATGTATTGGGGCATGAAAATGTCCTGGAACATCATTCCAACTTTGACTGGGAGACTTTAAAACCCACAAGCGATCAGCTTGAAGCTGATCAACTTACCCTGTCAGCTATTGAAAAACTCAAACTCTCTTCCGAAAACTGGGATATTCCAGTGGTTGTAACCACCAATGTGCAGTTCTTTGAATCACTCTTCTCCAACCGCTCATCAGCTTGTAGAAAACTTCATAACCTTGCTAAAAGTGTGATCATCTTTGATGAAACCCAAATGCTTCCACGAGCGTATATAAAGCCCTGTCTGATGGCTGCCAATGAATTGGTCCGCAATTATGGTGCCTCAATAGTATTCTGCTCGGCTACACAACCAATAGTGCAGAAGTTTTTACCGCCAGGGACAATACTAGAAGAAATCACCCCAAAACCTGAAGCGCTCTATGAAGTTTACAAGAGAATTGAAGTTCATGACCTTGGAAAGGTTAAGGACGCTGAACTGATCATAAGGATGCAAGAATATGATCAATCTTTATGTATTGTAAACACTCGCAAACATGCAAAAGGTTTGTTCGATGCCCTTTCAGAGGACGGAAAATTTCATCTTTCCACCTTGATGTATGCTGCCCATCGAAAGAGGGTAATAGATAATATTCGCGAGAGATTAAAGAACGGTCAAAAATGCCGGGTAATCTCCACCCAAATTATGGAAGCGGGCATTGATATCGATTTTCCAGTCGGCTTTAGGGCAATCGCCGGACTGGACTCAATTATTCAATCAGGTGGTCGCGTCAATCGCGAAAACAAACAGTCATCTGCTACTTTGTATGTTTTTGAACCGGATTCAGAGTTTGTTGGTCGCACTCCTTCCTATATTGCCCAAGCAGCTGAAGTTACCAAAAATATCCTACGAACTTATCAAGGTCGCGATCCGGTCAACCTGGATGCAATCAAGGATTACTACACTCTACTCTACGATTTACAGGACACAACTGCTTTCGATCAAAAAGATATCCTTGGCTGTTTCGAGAAATCCGGGGTGAATGATGCGGTTTTTGACTTCAAAACAGCCGCGCAAAATTTCAGATTAATTGAAGACAACACTGTCGCTGTAATTATTCCAGTGGAAGAAAAAGCCAAGACGCTGCTAAATGAACTTCGCTTTAGTGATCAACCATGGAAATATTCACGTCCGCTTCAACCATTCACAGTAAATATCTATATGCAAGAGTATCAGACACTCTCCAGTTTGGGGGTGATTGATGTTTATCAAGATTCCTATTCGGTTTTAAACTGTCCGGAAAAGTATTACAACACTGCGACAGGTTTAATCATCCCACCTTCCAAAGGTGGGCGAGCATTGTTTTTCGATGGATAAAGGAGGTATACGACACGATGGGATATGGAATTGTAATTAGAATCCAGGGGGACTATGCATTGTTCACTCGCCCGGAAATGAAGGTTGAACGGGTGAGTTATGATGTGATGACACCTTCAGCTGCTCGGGGCATCATTGAGGCTGTGTACTGGAAACCAGCAATTCGCTGGGTAATAGATAGAATTCACGTTTTGAATAAAATTGAATTCACCAATATCAGACGAAATGAAGTCAGTGAAAAAATTTCTGAACCCAGTGTTTCGAGCGTGATGAAGGGCAATCTTAAACCACTCTACCTGAATGTAACCGAGGACAGACAGCAACGCGCTTCCATGGTCCTAAAAAATGTAGACTATATCGTCGAAGCCCATTTTGAAATGGTCCCAGAAAAATCTGGACCGGGAGATACACCTGAAAAGCATTACAACATTGTGCTCCGACGGTTCAGAAATGGTCAATCTTTTGCCACACCCTGTTTGGGCACACGTGAATTCCCAGCTAAAATCACCTTGATTGAAGATGGTGCCATACCCTCCAGCCAACTTGTCGGCACTAAAGACCTGGGATGGATGCTTTATGATCTCGACTTTTCTGACCCTGATGACATCCGACCTCAATTTTTTAAAGCCATTTTGCAGAATGGGGTGTTGGACTTAAAGACCGTGCAGAAAGTAGCGTGAACCCATGATTTTACAAGCACTAACCCGTTACTACAGCATTTTATCAGAAGACTCAAGTATAGACATTTCTCCACCAGGATATAGTGTTGTTAATGTCAGTTTCGCCCTGAACCTGTCAGAACAAGGGGAACTTATGGATATTTTTCCCCAATTTGTGACCGAACAACGTGGCAAGAAGATGGTAGAGCTCCCTCGACGGATGATCTTACCCGCTCAAGTCAAACGTTCCTCAGGGATTAACCCCAATACACTATGGGATAACGGCACTTATGTCTTGGGCATAGACGAAGGCAATAAAAAGGACCCGGCTTACAGAAAAAAACGTTTCTTTGCCTTCCGTGAACACAATATCGCACTCCTTGAAAGGATTGAATGCCCGGAAGCCAGAGCCGTTTGTGCATTCCTCAAGAATTGGAACCCGGAAACAGCGCTTGAACATCCTCTTGTCGTTCGGAATTTGGAGGGCTTGCTTGCGGGTGCAAATCTCGTGTTCAAATTGGATGGAAAACAAGGATATGTTCATGAGGTGCCTGCAATTAAACTGGCTTGGGAAAACACTTTAAGCCCTGATGACAGAAAAAAACTTGGTCAATGTCTTGTTACAGGGAATATTGGACCTGTGGCCCGGCTTCATCCAAGCTTGAAAGGCGTCAAGGGCACCAATCCCACCGGTGGCACACTGGTTGGATTTAACGCTCCCGCCTATGAATCTTATAACCGAACTGATCAACAAGGATGGAATTCACCTGTCAGTGAGCAGGCAACCTTTGCCTACACAACAGCCTTGAATTACCTTTTATCCAGCTCAAATAGGAACCGAAAATTTACTCTCGGAGACGCCACAGTGGTCTACTGGGCTGAAAGCGAAAAGACTACTTACGCATCAGTCTTTCAAGGCTTGATAGACCCGGAGAATCAAACTGAAGAAGCAAAAGGATCTGTTTCACCGGTCAGAGATGAAAGCGCTGAGCGCCTTCTCAAGGAAATTGCCCAGAAAATTAAAGCTGGCGATGCCCTGGATGTGACCACCCTGAAACAGGAAATAGACCCGGATACCCAATTTTATGTACTTGCGTTATCCCCTAACGCTGCTCGAATATCAGTCCGTTTCTTTTATGCGTCACCATTTCTCAAGACCATTCAAAACCTGATGAAGCACCACCAGGATATGTCCATTGGGCAAGAAAGACCTTACTCCTTGTGGTCCATTTTGAATGAAACTGTTTCAAAGAAAGCCAGCGATAAGACGCCATCGCCGCTTCTGGGTGGGGCTGTGATGCGTTCCATTCTGACCAATGCGCCCTATCCTGCCGCTCTGTATTACGCCATCATCAACCGCGTACGGGCAGACATGGACGATCCTGACAAAAGGATATACAAAATTACGCCACTTCGCGTGGCAATCATCAAGGCATACTTGATTCGCAAGTTCAGATATCTTAACAAACCAGAATATAAGGAGGTATTGTCAATGGCGCTCAATGAGCAATCAACCAACCAGGCATACTTGCTGGGTCGTCTTTTCGCTGTCTTGGAAAAAGCCCAGCAGGATGCAGCCGGACCAGTAAAACTGAATTCAACCATTAAAGATCGTTATTTCACTTCAGCTTGCGCGACCCCGGCAACAACATTTCCAGTGTTGTTGCGACTTTCGCAACATCACATCTCCAAGTCAGACTATGGTTACGCAATTGATCGCAAAATTGGGGAAATTATGGAATTGTTGGAGATCACAAATCAACCTTTCCCCCAACATCTTTTACTTGATGAACAAGGACTTTTTATCCTTGGCTTTTATCATCAACGAACCGATCTTTACAAGTCAAAAAAAGAGGCTATCACCGAAGGACAGGGAGAAAATGCTGCGTCTGTCCCCGAGGATTAAACGCCAATTCAAACTAATCTATCTTCTTGATCTTACCTATCTAAAGGAGCTAAAATAATGAACACCCCCATTAAAAATCGTTACGAATTTGTCATGTTGTATGATGTTGAAAATGGCAACCCCAACGGAGACCCGGATGCTGGCAATATGCCACGCATAGACGCGGAGACAGGATTTGGCATAGTAACCGATGTATGCCTGAAACGTAAAATTCGCAATTATGTGGAAATGAAGAAAGAGGACGCACCAGGGTTTAAGATTTATATAAAAGAAGGAATTCCATTAAATACTCAACATACACTCGCATATATCGGTACAAACACACCCATGCCCAAAAAAGAAGAGATGAAAAACATCCCTGCAGGGACACTGAACAAAGTCCGTCAATGGATGTGTGATAACTTTTTTGATGTTCGGACTTTTGGTGCGGTCATGAGCACAGGTGTAAACTGTGGGCAGGTCCGCGGACCAGTTCAGATCAACTTCTCACGCAGTATTGACCCGATCGTACAACAGGAAATTACCATCACCAGGGTGACAGTCACTCAGGAAGAAGCAGGCAAAACCACTGAAATGGGGCGTAAACATATTGTTCCCTATGGTTTATACCGAGTGGAAGGCTATGTTTCTGCCAAACTTGCCAACCAACCGATAAAGGGTACTGGATTTTCTGAAGACGATCTGGAAATTCTGTGGGAGGCTCTTTTGAATATGTTCGAGTTCGATCGTTCTGCTTCCCATGGCAAGATGACAACACGTAAATTAATTGTCTTTAAACATGATTCTGAGCTCGGAAATGCCCCCTCCCACAAATTGCTTGAACTGATAAAAGTCCAACGCACCCATCAGGATGCTCCTCCACGCAGTTTTACAGACTATCAAGTTTCTGTCGCAGCGGATCAGGTACCCGATGGCGTTACCCTAATTGAAATGCTGTGAACCCAGAATACACCTCCGAAGACCTCCTGCCGCTCTCCGGCATCCAACACTTCCTCTTTTGCCGCAGGCAGTGGGCACTGATCCATGTCGAACGTCAGTGGCAGGATAATATTCTTACCGCTGAAGGCAGCTTGCTTCATAAGCACGTGGATGACCCATTCTTTTCCGAAACTCGCGCGGGGGTTATCACTGCTCGCGCTGTGCCGGTTGCCTCTTATCAGTTGGGATTGGTAGGGGTATGTGATGTTGTGGAATTCACCCAATCCGAGCAAGGGGTCAGCCTGCCTGGACGAACAGGGCTTTACCAACCAGCCTCGGTCGAATACAAACATGGCAAACCCAAGCAAGACCCCGTGGATGAGGCACAGCTATGTGCTCAAAGCATTTGCCTTGAGGAGATGCTTTCTGTAAAGATCCCCGCTGGATTCCTCTATTATGGGGAGATCCGTCATCGGGTCGAGGTGAATCTCACTGATGACCTGCGCTCGCTCGTCTACAAAATGGCTGAAGAAATGCACAATTATTTTCAACGGGGATACACACCCCAAGTAAAAACATCAAGAGCTTGCCGTTCTTGTTCCCTCGTTGATATCTGTCTGCCAGAAATGCAGGAAAAGATGATCCCCGCCTCGGAATATATTCGTCAACAGATAAAAATGGACTAAGCCATGAAACATCTTGCCAACGTCCTGTATATTATCAGCCCTGAGGCTTATCTTTCTCTCGATGGAGAAACTATCCTTATAAAAAAGGAGGAGGAAATCTCCACTCGCCTGCCTTTGCACAACCTGGAAAACATCGTTTGTTTCAATTATCTTGGAGCAAGCCCTGCATTAATGGGTGCCTGTGCAGATCGTAATATTGGCCTCAGCTTCTTTACCCCGAATGGCCGCTTCCTTGCGCGTATCTCAGGCAAAGTAAAAGGCAATGTTCTCCTTCGTAAGAAACAATATCAGGTTTCTGAAGACGAACAGTTTAGTGTCCCCATCGCTGCTTCCTTTCTGATTGGCAAGACTTACAACCAGCGTAAAGTACTCGAGCGTGCCTTGCGGGATCACGCATTGCTTGTTGATGTTCAAAGCTTCACAAAAGCATCGGCACACCTAAAACAAACCCTCGCAACCCTTCCTGATTGCCGAACTACTGCTGAACTGATGGCATTTGAAGGCAGCGCCGCTAAAACCTACTTTGGTGTATTCGATCAGTTGATCCTGCAGCAGCGTGATGATTTTCACTTTGAGGAGCGTTCCCGTCGACCACCCTTGGATAACATGAACTCGCTTCTTTCATTCCTATATACCTTGCTCACCAATGAGGTCGTTTCTGCTCTCGAGGGAGTCGGGTTGGACCCCTATGTTGGTTTCTTACACACAGATCGCCCGGGGCGTCCTTCCCTCGCATTAGACCTGATGGAAGAATTGCGACCAGTCCTGGCGGACCGGTTGGCACTCTCATTAATCAACCTCCGGCATATAACAGGCAAGGGGTTTATACAAAAAGAGAGCGGAGGAATACTCATGGATGACGACACGCGTAAAGCTGTCCTAACAGCCTGGCAGGACCGCAAACGCGATGAAATTGTTCATCCATTTCTAAAAGAACGGGTGCCTTATGGATTGATCCCACATGTTCAAGCCATGTTGCTTGCCCGCCACTTACGAGGAGATTTGGATGCCTACCCGCCCTTTTTCTGGAATTAGGAGCTTGCCATGATGGTATTGATTACTTATGATGTCAGCACTGAAAGTGAAGGTGGCAAGAAAAGGCTGCGGAAAGTTGCCAAAGTCTGTCAAAATTATGGGCAGCGCGTTCAAAATTCGGTTTTCGAATGTTTAATTGATCCGGCACAGTTGAAAAAACTCCAAGCAAATCTTGTGAACATCATCGACCAGGACAAAGATAGCCTTCGCTACTACTATCTTGGTGATAATTGGCAAAAGAAAATTGAACATATTGGCGCGAAAAGTGTCTTTGATATCGAAGGAACCTTGATCACGTAAACTTGCGAATCTGAAGTGAACAGACCTGTCCTCGAAGGTTCGCAGGGAATATTGCTCTTTAACAATCAAATAATAGTTGTAAAAGGGCGCAAATCGGGTAAACTTAATAAATCTTGATAAGGATAAGCACAACGTCTGGGGGCTGTGAGAGAATACTCGCCAGATGTTGCGGTCGCTCCCCCCACGGGGAGCGTGGATTGAAACATCGCTGAAACCAAACGTATTGGCAGTTCGCTGGTTGTCGCTCCCCCCACGGGGAGCGTGGATTGAAACTTGCCTCACTAATTTTGTGTTTCTGTTCTTCAGAAGTCGCTCCCCCCACGGGGAGCGT
>JBAQMM010000130.1:0-3797 GCA_049302815.1 Anaerolineaceae bacterium
GGGGCGAGGTCAAACTGACCGCCTCCGATGCCGGTCCGCTGGCTGCTTACGTCTGGAAGACCACTGCTGATCCCTTTGTCGGGCGGCAGACCTTCTTCCGGGTTTATTCCGGTGTGATGAGCTCTGATACCCGCGTATGGAACGCTGTCAAGGGCGAAGAGGAACGCCTGGCTGGTATGCAGGTTCCCTCTGGCAAGGAAAACAACCCGGTCAGTGTCATCCACAGCGGTGATATTGGCACAGTTGCCAAGCTCAACCTCACCACCACCGGCGATACCCTGACCACCAAGGAACAGAGCCTGGTTCTGCCCGTGCCCACCTACCCGAACGCGCTCTACCGTGTGGCTGTCAGCCCAAAGACCCAGTCCGACGCTGCCAAACTCAGCCAGACCCTCACCCGCCTGTGCGAAGAAGATATGACCCTTTCCTGGCGGATGGAACCCGCCACCCGGCAAACGCTCCTGTTTGGTATGGGCGACCAGCACATCGATGTGGCTGTGCGCCGGGCGGAAGCTAAATTCCAGATGAGTATGAACCTGATTGAGCCTAAAGTGCCTTACGAAGAGCACATTACCAAGGAAGCCAGCGCCATGTACCGCCACAAAAAGCAAACCGGCGGCTCGGGGCAATTTGGCGAGGTGCATCTAAAGGTACTTCCCAACAAAGACGAAGACTTCACCTTCTCCAACGATGTTTTCGGCGGCGCCATCTCCAACAATTACATGGCTCCCATCGAAAAAGGTATCCGTGCCGTGATGAAAGACGGCGTCGTGGCGGGTTATCCTGTGCATAACGTGAAAGTCTCGGTCACTGATGGCAAGGAACACCCAGTTGACTCAAAGCCAATCGCCTTTGAAATTGCCGGACGTGAAGCTTTTAAGCTGGCTTTCAAGGATGCCAACCCGGTCTTGTATGAACCGATCATGAAGGTTACTGTGACCGTACCGGAGTCCAACATGGGCGACGTTTTAGGCGATATGAACACCCGCCGCGCCCGCGTGCAGGGCATGGACACCGATAAGGGCAAGTCTGTTGTGACCGCCACGGTGCCCCTGGCTGAGATGATGCGCTACACCACCACCCTGCGTTCCATGACCGGCGGTCGCGGTCATTTCACCATGGAATTTGACCACTACGACCTGGTCCCCGCCTTCCTGGCGCAGGAAATAATTGACAACCGCCAGAAAGAATTGAAGGAAGAGGAATAAAATCCTCCAAGAATATAGTTCACGGCCGTCCAGCACTCGGACGGTCGTTTCTTTTAACTTAGTTCGCGCCAGCGTTCCCGGCTACTATGCTCGCGCCGGTGTCCTGAGTGCGAAGCCTCCCGTCTGCCAGTCACGTTTCCAACGTGACCTACATAGGTTGCGTAACACCTCGCCATACTTGTGGTAGGGTCTCTTTCCCCTCAAGTTCGCACTGGACTCACGAGTGCGAAGCCTCCCGTCTGCCAGCGCCCACACCGGTACAGCATCGCCCCCCCCCACGGGGAGCGTAGATTGAAACAGGCGCCAATACATGTCCGTTCGTGAGGGATCGCTATTGTTTATGAGGTATATCGAAGGACTGGGGGCACGAACGGATTATAGTATAATTTAGTAAACTCATCAAAAATACACGCTGTAATTCATTTTAGAAAGCGTTTAGCCAAAAATGTGCAAATCGAAATGGACAAAAACAGATTTTTCCGGCTATTGGTCGGTGCTGTCTGTTCAATTCCACAGTCCGCTTTGCCACCACGATCACCCAAGCATTCCCCAAACTATGTGTGGTTCGTCAGGGACATTTCCTCTAAGTACATCATAATATGAAGGTATACTGGTGTCCGGTTCAATCACTTGGCATGGAAAGTGGAATGTATTTTGTCATGTGGATTAATCATGGAATTCAAGTCAACTGGTTCAATCGAGATTAACAAAACTAAAAGAACGGAGGTCAGAGTGCAAGAAAAATACGATTACATCATCATTGGCGGGGGTGTCGTAGGGTGCATGATCGCCCGCTGGCTTTCCCGCTACGAAGGGAAGGTCCTGCTGATTGAAAAAGAAGCGGATATTGGCATGGGATGCTCAAGCGCCAATACTGCCATCATCCATGCCGGTTATGACCCGTTGCCAGGCTCCTTGAAAGCCAGGATGAATATAAAAGCCAATCCCATGTGGGATCAGTTGGCAGGCGATCTGAATTTTGCCTTTGAACGGCGGGGAGATTATGTGGTTGCGATTGGAGAGGATGAGCTACCTCATCTGGATGCTTTGATGGCGCAGGGTAAAAAGAATGGCGTTCCAGGCATGATCATGCTCAATGGTCCTGAAATGCGCTCCCGCGAGAAGAATATCAATCCCGAGGTTAGCGGCGCTTTGTGGGCTTCCACAGGCGGCATCTGTGATCCTTTCCAGGTCACCATTGCCGCCGGAGAGAACGCTGTGATGAACGGGGTCAAAGTTCTGCTCGACACAGCCTTTAAAGATTTCATCACGGATGGCAAGCGGATCATTGGTATCAAAACTACCCGTGGGAATTTTTACTCGCGCTGGGTCATCAACTCTGCCGGCATCTACTCAGACGAGGTAATGCACAAAGCTGGCGTCCGACCCGAATTCTTCATTAAAGCCCGCAAGGGCGAGTATTATGTCTTTGACCGGGCTGATGTCTCGATCGACAATGTGCTCTTCCCGGTGCCTTCCGCCAAAGGCAAAGGCATCCTGGTGACGACAACCCTGCATGAGAATACCGTCATCGGACCAAGCGCCAATGTCATCGAAGACAAGGAAGATACTGCCACCACCAAGGATGGCTTGCAGGAAGTTGCTGAAGGTGCTCTTAAACTTGTTCCATCCCTGAATTTACGCTACGCCATTGCCAACTTTGTTGGCTTGCGCCCCATGGGCAATGGACCTTGCAAAACCCCTGGCATCGTTTACAACAACGATTACATCATTGAGATTCCTGAGGAAGTGCAGGGGTTGGTGAACCTGGGCGGTATTGAGTCCCCCGGACTGACCTCTGCGCCCGCCATTGCCCAAGAAGTGGTTGACATGCTGAAGGATGCCGGCGAGAAACTGGTCGAAAAGAAAGACTGGGATCCCATCCGACCCGCAAGACCACGCTTCCGCAACATGTCCCATAAGGATCGCCAACTGCTGGTCGAAATGGATCGCCGCTTCGGTCAGGTAATCTGCCGCTGCGAAAACATCACGGAAGGTGAAATCATTGCCGAAATCCATGCGCCCATCCCCGCCCTCACCTACGATGCCATCAAGCGCCGCACTTGGTTGGGCACTGGCCGCTGCCAGGGCGGTTTCGATATGCCCCGCGTATTGAGTATCCTTTCGAGAGAGCTTGGTGAATCTCCCTTCGAAGTCACCAAGCGTGGTAAGGGCTCTGAATTCCTCTTCAGAGAAACAAAACAGGTGGAGGGCTAACATGTTTTCCAAGAAAATCTACGATGTTGTTGTAATTGGTAGTGGACCTGGTGGTGTGGCAGCAGCCATCGCAGCCAAAAAAGCCGGTGCTGATGACGTGTTGATCATCGAACGCGATGTGGAGCTTGGCGGCATCCTGCTGCAGTGTATCCACAACGGTTTCGGTTTGGAACTACTCAAGGAAGACCTGCCCGGACCTGGCTACGCCCAACACTTTATTGAAGAAATGCTCAGTCTTGGGGTAGACGTGCTCTTGAATACTATGGTGATGGATATCACCTCCCAGCGGCACATTTTCCTCTCAAGCAAAGACCATGGCTACATAGAACTGGAAGCCCGTGCAATCGTCCTGGCAATGGGGTGCCGGGAACG
>JBAQMM010000131.1:0-6052 GCA_049302815.1 Anaerolineaceae bacterium
CCTTTGTGGATGTGGACCTGTACCTGCCCGGCTGCCCGCCTACACCGGAACTGTTCATGGCTGCCCTGCTTGACCCGCAGGGGTTCAAGGCATCCAGCATTGTATGCGCGGAATGCGGCCGCCGCAAGCTGAATGATATGAGGCCCACTCATATCACCGGTTTCCAGAAAGGTGAGAACCTGCCGGATATCTGCCTGGTCAACCAGGGATATTTATGCGTCGGCACATCCACGCGGGGCGGATGCCGGGCTCCCTGCACCAGGGCTGGACATCCTTGCGTAGGTTGCCGGGGTCCTTCCAATACCTTCATCGAGAAAGAATCAACGGTCTGGCTGGAGAACATCCAGCGGGTGTTTGAACGCATGACCGACATCTCTACGGAAGAGCTCAACGAAGCGCTGCGCTCCCCGCAGCTATCCATGTTCCTGTTCCAATTTTCTGATTATGCCGGCGGCAACCGCCGCATTCGCAGCAAGGACAAAGTGCTTTAATGACAACATTAATCTTCCCACTTAGCCGAATTGAAGGACACGCCCGCGTGGTCATTGAAGAAGAAGCCGGCAATGTGCTTTCAGCGCAGTTCCAAGCCGTTGAGCTGCGCGGATTCCGCCACTTTGTGCAGGGGATCCCTGCCGAGCAGATGCCGGTGATCGTGCCACGCATCTGCGGCGTTTGTTCCACCGCCCACCACGTCGCATCTGTGAAAGCCTTGGAGCATATCTTTGAGATCACCCCGCCGCCCCTGGCATGCGAGATACGCGAAATACTGCTGCTGGGGCAGCTGATCCAGAACCAGGCGACCTCTCTTTTCATCTTCACCATGCCGGACAGGGTGAATGCGGAGAGCCTGTTTCATATGGACGAAAGCGAAGCAAACCAGGAAAGACAGTTTTCAATCGCGCAGCGGGCGTTAAAGGTTCGTAAGATTGGCACGGATTTGATCACCCTGGCTGGCGGTCAATTCATCCATCCGGTCAAGGCTCATATTGGCGGGGTTACCGGCGGGATCACCCAGGAAGCAGCCGACGCGATGTTGAAGCAGATTGAGGCGATGCTGCCCGTCGCCTGCGAGCTAGTCGATGAGTATTGGGAAATGTCCCAGGCGATGCGTGAGCGCATTGGTACCTGGGGTGATGATGAGCCCACCTATTACATTTCCTCGACGAATTCCATCAAACCCAAGTTGAACAGCGGCCATCTGCGGGTGCTGAGCCCGGATGGCATCGAAAAAGTGCGATTTACCCCGGCGGAATTTGAGGACCACCTTGAGTTTGAGGAGACCGAGTATTCCTATGCCGGGAAGACCAGCTACCAGGGGCAGATATTGCGCGCGAACAGCCTGGCACGCATCAACCTGACCACCGAGCTCGGAACACCACGCGCGGAAGGATACTTGCAGCGCTTTCGAGAATCCTATGGGAAACCGGCTCACGCGATCCTGTTGTTTGACCTGTGCCGGGGAATCGAACTGGTATATGCCATGGAACGCGCAGTCGAAATGCTCTCGCAAGACTTAAATTACATGGATCCGGATGTAAGTTATACCCCCCGGGATGGCATAGGCTATGGGCTGGTGGAAGCACCGCGCGGACCGTTGATCCACCGGTATGTGGTTGAGAACGGTTTGATCGCGGACGCGCAGTTCATCATCCCGACGGTGCATAACATGCGCGCGATTGAACGGGCATTGACTGTGGCGGGAAAGCGCTACATCAGCCCGCAGGGGATCAATCTGGAATTGGAGAAAGCGGTCGGCAGGGTAGTGCGGGCGTTTGACCCGTGCATCGCTTGCGCCACGCAGTAAAAACCACACGATGCTCACCCTAATGGCTGAAACGGTTCCCCAAGGTGCTGCCAGTTAATGCCTGGTAAATGCGCTTATGCTGATTCTCCCGTGCTGTTCTGAATAAGAAAAACCTTCCACAGAGATTGCCCGCTCGGGGCGTGAACCTCATTAAAGCGGCCAGAGCACCGGAACGAGCAACATGGCGATGCCAAAAACGATCAACGTCAGCAGAAAACGCATCGATTGAGAAAAGGACAATGGCGAGGGCTATGATGACAGCAGGAGGATCATTGAGGGCGTCAAGGGTTTACCTGTTCAACGAGACAAGATGAATTCTACGCGCGTTCCCGCGCTTCAGGTTTAATTTTAGTATATCCTGGCAAATACTCACAGGCATTGGTCACCACACTTGCCCATAAACCGTCAGGAAAGATGATCTTGATTTGAGGTTAAGCGTCCTTGGCTGACGGGAAAGCCTCTCCTACGAGGTAGGCTGCCGGCAATTATTTAGCCTCAACTGCCACAGGTGTTCCCTCTGGCATTGTTAGAATAATATTGCCTGGTGGCTTCGCGCCTTCGGCGCGTAAAGTCTACCCAGGATAGCGCGCTTCAAAGCGTTCCAGAATCTGCAGGAATTCCTCAGGCAGGCGCGCTTTAGCCTGGCTGACCATCTCGGCGGGGATGGAGCCATAAAGCGCCTGCGCAATTGCGCCAGCGATGCAGGCGATGGTATCGCTATCCCCACCGATGGAGACGGCAAGCCGGATGGCGCCTTCAAAACTGTCAGACTCAAGGAAGGCGCTGATCGCTTCCGGCACAGTACCCTGACAGGTCTCATCAAACTGGTTCTCCTGACGAATTTTCTCCAATGGGCGGGAAAGATCATACCCAAAGCGGTTGATGATCTCCTGCTTGATCTCTGGCTTGCTGCTGCCTTTGCGTGCCAGGTAGATTGCCAGGACAGTTGCCTGGGCGCCTTTAATGCCCTCGGGATGGTTGTGGGTCACCTCAGCACTGCGTTTGGCTTCCGTCAGGGTTTCCTCAAGACTCTCAAAGGCAAACCCGATCGGGCTGATGCGCATGGCAGAGCCGTTGCCAAAGCTGTTATAAGGTTGAGGGTGTTCCTGGTAAATCCAGCTGTGAAAACTGCCTCCATAGCCGCGCCCGGGGTAGCGGCGGGCAAAATCCTGATACGTTCGGGCGTAATCCAGACCGTCCAGCAACACCCTGGCTGTGGCAATGGTCAGCACACTGTCGTCCGAGAAGGTCGACCGGCTGGAAAAAAGCGGAAATTTGGTGGAGCGATGGTTATGCCACTCAAAAACTGATCCGACAATATCCCCGATGACCGCGCCCAGCATGTTCTCTCCTTGGTTTTAACGTTCCCCGCGGCACTCAGCCTGTAATTGGTCATAAAATGCTACCAGGAAGGCATGACGCTCCTGGGCGATGGCTTTGCCAGTCTGGGTGAACATTTGATCCTTAACTTTGCGCAGCTTAAACAGGTACTCGTGGTAGGAGCTGTGCTGCTCGCCGGGTTCCTCAACTCCTTCACGGAGAAAGCGCTCGGAAGGTTCAGCATAGGCTGGTTGACCCGCCAGCGCGGCAAAGGCAATGGTGCGTGCCACCCCAATGGCGCCCAACACATCCAGTTTGTCGGCATCAAAGAGCGCCTGGGCTTCAACCGTTCTGGGGCGCTCACCCTGATGGCGGAAGCGGTGGGCACGGATGCAGTGCTGCACAGCCTGGATGCGTTCCGCGGACCAATTTTCAGATGCCAGCACCTGACCGGCAAATTCCGCGGAAGCCAGGTGATGCTCCAGGCGGGCGTTTCCATCCCCGCCAGGTGCCGAACCAACTGAATCGTGCAGCAGCGCGGCAGCATGAACAATCTCCATGTCCGCGCCTTCAGCCAAGGCAATTTTTCCCGCGATGCGATACACGCGCAACACATGCTCAAAATCGTGCACAGGATCGGCGTCCTGATACCAGAGGCGGGCATGCTCAATGGTTAGCATCAATCATCTACTCTTCTGATAATTTCTCTTCCCAATTGTATACTCTGAAATCCGGTCTGTCCATAGTGTCCAAAATTATGGTAAAATTAGTAACCTCAGGCAGTATATGAAACCAAATAAGTAGAAATTTCGTTTCTGGTGGCCTGAAGGTAAGAAATAATCGCCTGATTTCTTCGTTGGGTTGGTAACAGCCAGTCTGTGGATTAATTTCTAGTTTTGAAGCTAACTTTATTAGACTTTGAGGACTGGGTATTCAGGGCGAATAAGTCTGTATTGAAAATGAGGTCCACGGGGAGCCTGTCAGGAACAAATACTTGCCGGATCCAGGCTTGAATACCAACGAGGAAAGCAATGGAAGTATGGATTATCAATCGACCAAAGGAAGACCACGCTGAGGCTGATCGGCTCAGATTCGAGACCATGCTGACCTCTCTGGCACACGCGGGTGTTACGGGGCGGTATTTTTCAATTCAGATGAAAAAAGAGCTCACCAACACTCTTCAGGCTGAAAAGCCCGATCTGATTTATTGCGCCAATTATTATCTGTACGACGAAAACAATGAATTGACCAGCGTGCACGCGCTGTTGAATCAGCTGAACTTCCCTTATATAGGTTCAGCGCCAGAAAAACTTGAGTTGGTATTATCCAAAATTGCCTTGAAAGAAAAATGGCAAAGGGACAACATCCTCACGCCGCGTTTTTTCAAAATCTTCGAGCGGGGAAGCAAGGTTTTTGGATTGGAGGAAGCCATTCAGGCTAAGGATTTCCCCTATATTCTTAAACCCGACCGGGAAGGCAACAGCAGAGGTTTATCACCGGATTCAGTCGTATTCGATCAGGGCGCCCTAACCAGACAGTCCGCGAAGCTATTGAAGAAATACAAGACTATCCTGGCAGAGAAGTATCTTGGAAACGCTGAAAAATTTCATGAATATACTGTGGCGATGATTGGGAATGGCAATAACAAATTTCTGATGCCGGCGGAAATCCGATTGAAACAAAGAAAATCTGTCCGCATTGTTACCAGCCAGGATAAAGACGATCACCTCACCCGAGCGATTCCCGTGGAAGACCCGCTACTTTTCAAAAAATTGACGGATTTTTCCAGGAAAGCTTTTGAGAGCGCCGGAATGCGTGATTATGCCCGCTGTGATTTGATCATGATCGATGAATGGTTGTACGCGATCGAAATTAATGGTTTGCCGATGGTTCCAGATGAGTGGTTTGAAAACTGCGCGAAGACCTGTTCGCTGAATGAAGATCAATATCTGAACGCGATTTTATTGGCAGGGTTGGTAAGATGTAAGAAATATTTGAACAAAGAAATAAGCATTCCTGAAAAAATGAAAATATTGTTACCTGAACCCGTGATGGCACGATTATTAGCCGGGTAATCGTTTTTGTTACAGATGTAATTGAAGGGGAATAAGGCGGGCGGCTTACATCAGGGAGATGTTGAGCCAACCCGTCAGGAACCCAACAATCACAAAAAGACCCACAATCAGCAAAATTATCTTGACGACGCGCCAGGCAACCTTAAATACCCCGCGCAGCACGAAGATGATTGCCAGCGCTCCCAGCGCCATGATTACAATATTGTTGGCCTGCCTGACAAACTCCAGGTCCAAAAAATCCAGCATGTTTTATCCTATCGGATACACGATCCCTTTTTTGATAACATGAGATACAAGATTCGTGCCGTAACGATAGGAAAGCATGCGGTAATCGGGAACTTTGAGGATGAGCAAATCAGCCTGTTTGTTCACTTCGAGTGAGCCGAGCCGGTCGGAAAGATTGAGCGCGGCAGCGGCATTGATGGTGGAGGCTGCCAGCGCCTGGGCCGGGCTCAGCTTGAGATACCGGCAAGCCAGCGCCTGGATGAACTGCATGGACTCATTCCAGGTGGTGCCCGGATTCAGGTCGGAGGCAAGAGCCAGGAGACCGTCAGCGGCGATGATCGCCCTGGCCGGGGTGTACTCGCTCTGGGCCAACCCAAAGGGCGTGCCGGGCAGGGAAACAGCCACTGTTTGGGATTTGGCAAGGTTGACGATATCCGCCTGGGAGGTTTTTACCAGATGATCGGCTGACACCGCGCCGAGTTCAGCCGCCAGGCTGGCACCGCCTAAGTTGGCGAATTCGTCCACGTGCAGTTTGAGCGGGAAGCCGAACGACCGGGCAGCCGTGAGGATTTGGCGGGTTTGATCCAGATCAAAGACACCCTGTTCACAAAAGATATCCACGAAAGGC
>JBAQMM010000132.1:0-4443 GCA_049302815.1 Anaerolineaceae bacterium
CTCAGTCCCTGCAGTTTCAAGCGCTGAAAGCTCAGATGATTGGGTACAATTGTTGAAACACCAGATTGATGACAGACTCTTCATCAATGCTTTCTTCTAAATCTAACGAAAAGTGAAACAGTACCTATGCTAATCTAGCAATTCTCAATATGGAAAAGCTCTTTGGGAATTCTGGCAAGCATTGCCTCAACATGCCTTTCTCTTTCGTTCTGACGAAGCGTGTTTCAAGCGGTTTAGCCCGTTTATATGAAATAAGCCTTGTCAGTCGTTACTTGATTTACAAAATTTACTTTGGATGGATTTTGACAAGTTCATATTGAGAATTGCTGAAGTGCTATGCTTGTCAAAGTGTTGGGTTGCTTTCCCCACAATGCACGCGGCGAAACTTTTCACGTCTGGCACTATCGGCGGATACGAAACGGAGGTTTCATTCACCTGAAACATTGTCCGGAAAGCGACTTGATCTTGACAGCGGATATACCCAAGGTCACTATAATCAAATAAAACAGCAATATTCCTGTTTCGTTTTACCCAGTAACGTCGTCGGTAAGCAGCATGGGTGCAATGGGGGATTTGGACAATGGCTGACGGGTAGACGATTCGGTCGATGGAATCGGGGTTGGCATACTGGCTAAATCTGTCGACACGGTGTCGAGTTCGGGGAATTCTCACCTGCGGGACGAGTTGTATCTTCCAAGTTTGCCGACGTGGTGGGGTATCTGGTGCAAGCAAACAAGCGTGAAGAAATTCATAACCTACTTCATGAGTCCTCTTGATTTCCCCGCCCCTTTTAGAAGCATGGGGTGGGGAATTCTCTACACCTAAACTAAAGTTATCCCCTTGTACAATCACCTGTATAGATCGGATCGATGCAAGGGTAATACCGTGCGTCGTCCCACCACACCTGGTAGTAGGTTTCACAGCCCCCGCCAGGAACACATTTGTTATTCATGGAGGTATAGGATAGGCTCGGCGTCCCATTTCCAGCAGCCCAGCCTAAAAACACCCAAACGTCCCCGTAACTTTCCTGATTGACCGTGACAGAGAATGTCTCTGAGTCGTTACTGACATGATAATTGACCATCGCGTCCGATGCGCCTTCATTGTAAGGGATGTGTACGTACCACTTGTATTGGGTATAGCTCGTGGTGGCACCGAAAGAACTCCACTTGCCACTATACAGGGAAGTTGCGTTGGGAATGTAAAGTACAGATTGGTGAGAGCTGCCTCCCCGACCGATGGTCGAGGTCGGTAATCCCGCTGTATGGGTGAAAGACGAACTTGAATCCGGGATAGTTGTGGCTGAGCCGATCGTGCTGCCAAAGACAGTGGAAAAGACTAACATGCTCACGACTATCGACAATGCGCAAACGCATATTTTGCCTCTCATTTATCTCCTTTCGTTTAACAACCGGAATTGGTTACGGCTCAATATCTTTCAAGATCGAACCGGGTTCCGGTGTAAACGTAAACTCACCCTCAGGGAAAATGGGGTCTACATCGCACACTTGCGCAGTATACTTTTGCGTCCATGCACCTGTCTCGGGGTCAAGAATCTCAGCCTGCAAAATAACCCCCGTTTGGACATCCACCCAGTATTGATGAAGTTTACCTGGGTGTTCCAGGTCGGACTGTGGACCAATCCTTCGTTCAAGGATGAAGGTCTCCCGGCCAGCCACGATCTCCTTGCCAACTACTTCAACTATTTGAACGATCCCATCGCGAAGTTCCGTCCTGCTCATAGCTTGCGCAAGCCCGCGGGGGAAAATATAATCATTCATCGCGCTTGGTATTAACAGTGCCGAAAACAACGGAGCCACCGTATCTTCGGTACTGTTTTCACCAGTGGACTGGTTGACTTCCGACGGCAGATCAGCTCCGGAAGGGACATCCTGCCTGGTGTAGGTTGCTGAATTATAAGATTGTGACCAGAGGCTTTGGGTGTCGTTGATCCAGAGGAGCTCAGGCTGTTTTTCCGCATCGTAGATCAGCAGTTTGGTACTCCCATCAGCTTTCAGCCAGAATTCATGAGTATAGGTCTGATCGATTGCTTCCGAACCCGGTGCGCGGTAATCTGCCTGGTAGACAAGATGGAGTGAATTCCAGTACTTAGGGCTCTCAGCCATCAGTTTCAACAACCCATCGGCATCATCGGCGGGCTTGTCCTTTGGCGCGAGCGTTTCAAGAGTGGATAACGTCTCTGGCTGCGAGGTTTGCGCCTGTTCGGCACGTACCAGGCTGGGACCAAGGTAGGATAACACAGTTGGTTGCGACTCTTGCGCCTGTTCGGCGCGTACCAGGCTGGGGCCAAGGTAGGATAACACATTTGGTTGCGGCTCTTGCACCTGCTTGGCTTGTTCCAGTTGAGGAATCAGAATGCTACCGGACAGTGCCACCAAGAGGAAACCTACGATAAATCCCACAGCAATAGAGGATATAACCTCGTGTTTTTTCATTTTTCTCCTTATTGAACGTCTGAACAAGTAAACTGAACCTTTTCTTTCAATAACTTACGCCCCATTGAAAAGTTATTCAACATACATAACACCTCCTTATAAGGATATTAAGCACAACCAATGATTCTGTCAAGCTTAGATGGGAGGGTGTTGAAAACGAATTCAGAATTGACCATACCGGGAAAATGTGATTCAATAGGAGGTAATCCACCCATGGAGGAAGACAAGATGGAACGCGAGCGGTTTGTTGAGACAGGGGGAACACTCCTTCTATGGAGAATACCTCTATGATCAGATCGTGCCGCAGGAACATTTTCTGCGGAAATTATTGCAGATCATCGATTGGCAGCGGTTCACGCGGAAGTTGATCCGACTGTACAAAGGGGAAGGGGTGGTCGGTCGGCCTCCCTTTGATCCGGTCCTGATGCTCAAGGTAGAGCTGATCGCCTATCTGTATGATCTCTCGGAGCGCCAGGTTGAGGTCTATATCAATGAGAACTTACCTGCCAGGTACTTTGTGGGGTTGGCCGTTGATCAGAAGGCGCCGGATCATACCAGCTTGACCGTGTTTCGGGAACGGCTGATCCGGCGAGGAAAGGAGAAAGTATTCCAAGAGATGCTGGATGAAATTGTGCAGATTGCCTTGCAAAGCGGAATTCAGTTTGGTTCCATTCAACTGATAGGTAGTGTCCACAGTATCGCCAACGTGAACACCGCCAAAGATAAAGCACGACAAAATAAAGGGAAAGGTTCCCATGACGGAGACGCCCACTGGGGGGCCAAGCACAAACGCAAGGTCAAAACAGAAGCGGGTAAGGAGATCGAACAAACGGAATATTTCTTGCTCTGCATGCCTTCGGCAATGGTTACAAAGCGCATGTCAGCCTGAATGCCGAAGCCGGGCTCATCACCAGTTTGGAAGTCACTTCGGGAGAAGCCTGGGACGGTCATCATTTTTGTTCGTTAGTGGATCATGATCTGGAACAGGAGCTTCCCGTGGACACTTATGCAGCCGATAAAGGCTATGACGATGGCAATAACCATTTCTACTTGGAGTACCGTGGGTTGCATTCCGCCATTCATCTGAAAGACACCCGCATTGGAAAAAAGGATGCCAACAAACAGGTCTGGGTAGCCCTGGTCAAAACGCCCCACTATGAGCAAGGTTTGAAGGAACGTTACAAGATCGAGCGTAAATTTGGAGAAGCCAAACAAGGGCATGGCTTGGGGCGGTGTCGTTACCTTGGTCGCGTGAAGTATGCCATTCAAGCTTATTTCACGGCCATGGCACTTAATCTCAAGCGGATGGTCAACCTGCTAACCGGAGTAGGATTCAAGACCCGGGTTGCTGCTGCAATCTAACCCAGGGTGATTTGTCGCTATGGATGGAAAAGAGGCGTTGAAGAGATAAAACAAGAGTTTTTATTCGCTCTTTTACGGGGAATACTGCCCATTACGGATGAAAACGACGGTCCGGGACATGGTCTGCTCAAAATTGGATCAATTATTCAACACCCTCTCGCGGAGGGTTGAATTACGTGGAGAGTGTCAAATAAGAAATTCGTTGCGTTGATCACTTTTTGTCTCCAACGTCAACAATCCACAGGGCATTTCAGGGTTGGATGGAGAGGAAGCAACGGAAGTGCGGGAATTCCGGCAACAAAAAACACCCTTGCGGGTGCTTTTTCATGGGTGGTATAGGACTCGAACCTACGACCTTTGCGATGTCAACGCAACGCTCTAACCAACTGAGCTAACCGCCCAAAGTGTAGGCATTATACCTGACCAAATCAGAATAAGCAAGAGTTTGAATTAATGGTGTCACACAAGTCTATTTACTTTAGTAAATGAAAATGGAAGCTGGAAGATACTAGTAGTCAGTCACGCAGAAATGGATGGATAAAGGTGAAGCAATTTAATACGAGCATCCTTGGTTCGGAATTGCCAATTAATGATCGCATGGTAGCATTACGCTCATCGACGATCG
>JBAQMM010000133.1:0-1548 GCA_049302815.1 Anaerolineaceae bacterium
GGATGACACGCGGGAAACCAAAGAGGTGGAAAAATTAAAAGACACTCGCGACCCGATCAAGATCATGGCAGGACGATTGACACCAGCGGATATCGAGGTGATCCATGATAAAGTGGATGCCGAAGTGGGTGATGCATTTCAGCAAGCATTGGCAGACCCTTCGATAACCCCGGAGGTGACCCAGTGAGCAGCGTGTTGGATTCCTTGAATTCCGGGTTATTGGCAGCTTTGCGGCAGGACGAGCGTGTTCTTTTACTTGGGGAAGATATCCTGGATCCCTACGGTGGGGCATTTAAGGTCACCCGCGGCTGCTCGACGGCGTACCCCGACCGGGTGATGACCACTCCCATTTCTGAAGCCGGTCTGGGCGGAGTTTGCGCCGGTCTGGCGCTGCGGGGGATGCGGCCGGTGCTCGAGATCATGTTTGGAGACTTCATTACCTTGTTGGCCGACCAGTTGATCAACCACATTTCCAAATTCCGTTGGATGTACAACGACAGCGTGGCAGTGCCTCTGGTGATCCGCACTCCGATGGGCGGACGGCGCGGTTACGGTCCAACCCATTCGCAAACGCTTGAGAAAATCTACCTCGGCGTCCCCGGACTGACTGTGGTAGCGCCGCTTAATTTTGATCTGGCTGAAAGCGGAGATTGCGCGGGGGGGTTGCTCCAGAGAGTGATCCTTGAAGGCGATTCACCGGTGTTGTTCGTGGAGAACAAACTTCAATACCTGCTGCCAATGCTTGAGCAGAAGGAATTAACCGATTTCGTTATCAAAGTGGACTACTCCTCCGCCGATCGTGGCAACAAATATCCGATCGTAACCCTGACAATTAAAGGCGCGCCTGCCCCAACCGTTACGCTGACCGCTTATGGATACATGGCCGAGCTGGCCAGACAGGCTCAATTAAAACTCGCATACGAAGACGAGATATTCACAGAATTGGTTCTCCCAACGCAGCTCTCGCCTTTTTCCTTGCAACCGCTGCTTACGTCCATTGAAAAAACCGGTAAACTCTTAACGATAGAAGAAGGAACCGGTACACTGGGCTGGGGGGCTGAAATATTAGCCCAGGCGGTCGAAAAGAAGCGAAATTTGACTGCTGTGGGGCGAGTCAGTGCCCTGGATCATCCCGTCCCGGCTGCGCCGGCGCTGGAAAACAATTCTCTGCCGCAGATGGACGACATCATCGCTGCGGTAAAAAAAATGGTATAAACTAATCATGGCTAAGCTCTCAAAAATTTTCGTTCCCCTATTGAACCCCAACGAAACTGATTCTCTGCTGGCGAGTCTTTTGGTGGAAGAAAAGCAGTTTGTCCATACAGGGGATATCCTGGCAGTTTTTGAAACGACCAAGTCCACTTTTGATCTGACCTCCGATAGGTCAGGGTTTGTGCTCGGCTTGCATCACCAGGCAGGAGAGACCTTGCGTGCCGGGGATCTTCTTTTTTACATTTCCGATTTTAAGGATGCCCAGGTACCAGCCTCTGCTGTTGAAAGTGAAGCCAAAGCAGTACCCGCCAGCACGCCGGAGGGCTTGCGTATCAC
>JBAQMM010000134.1:0-1732 GCA_049302815.1 Anaerolineaceae bacterium
ATCTACCACTCCCCCGAAACCTACGCGCTTGGCGCCGGCAGCAAGATCCACTTCGCCTACTCGTTCAGCGCCCAAGCAGTGCAGATTGAGGTGGCGCTGGCGGATGGCTCCGTGCGGGTGCTGCAGGTCATTTCCGCCAACGATTCCGGCAAGGTAATCAACCCGCTGGGCTTCCAGGGGCAGGTGGAGGGCGGCGTAGTGATGGGTTTGGGGCATGGATTGATGGAGGAGTTTAAGGTGGTGGATGGCGTGATCCAGAGCGACCGCATGGCGCGCTGCAAGATCCCTACGATGCAAGACAGCCCTTTGGTGACCTCGATTGTGGTGGAACACCCAACCAGTGAGGGACCATTTGGCGCCAAGGGCATCGGGGAGATCGTCAGCATTCCCACCCCGCCGGCGATCACCAACGCGCTTTATAATGCCGTGGGGTTACGGGTGGACCGCCTGCCGGTCAGGGCGGAAGAGGTGCTGAAGCATTTGCGGAAGAGCGGGAAAGAATATCATATCCCTTGACTTTCATCACAGTTACTGTGAGCCTCTTTTGCAAACAGTCTTTCGGTGCACTACACCTTGGAATTGATCGAAAAAGTGGAGATGAAGAATGTCATGATTATGTAGACTCAAGAAAACAGGAGAAAACAGTTTTGGTGCAATCAAAAAAAGATTGCACCCTGCTGCACCGAACGCAGTCCTTTCAGGAGTGCCGCGCCCGCCGAGCGTACGAATTCCCGCCTCCACTTCCTGACTTCTTGATACAATTCTCTCATGAATACATTGTATTATGGGGATAACCTCGACATTTTACGCAATCACATCGTCTCTGGATCGGTGGACCTGGTCTATCTGGACCCGCCTTTCAATTCCAATGCCAGCTACAACGTGCTATTTGCCCAAAAGGATGGCAGCCAGTCCAGCGCCCAGATCCGCGCTTTTGAGGATACCTGGCAGTGGGATGCGAACGCCATTCTGACCTACCAAACCGAGGTGGAAAAGGGCGGATCAGTGGCGGATGCCCTGTGCGCCTTCCATTTGATTTTGGGCGACAGCAATATGATGGCATACCTGACCATGATGGCGCCACGCCTGATGGAACTGCGCCGGGTGCTTAAACCCACCGGTAGCCTGTATTTGCACTGCGACCCGACCGCCTCGCATTATTTGAAGGTGCTGTTGGATATGGTCTTTGGGGCGGAAAATTTCAGAAACGAAATTGTGTGGGTTCGATCAAATCCGAAGAGTCTCGGTTCAAAAAATTATCCGAACTGCACCGATACAATATTACGATATTCAAAATCCAATAAATTCGTTTTCAAGCAGCCTTACGGAGAACATAATCCGGATTATGTGAAATCTGCATATAAATACACAGATGATAAGGGTCAGTATCGTCTCCTTCCTTTGCTTAATCCTAGTGATAATAGACCACATTTAACCTATGAATTTCTTGGCGTTACAAGAGTATGGAGATGGACCAAAGAAAGAATGCAAAAGGCTTATGAGGATGGTCTTATTGTCCAGTTAAAACCTGGTTCAGTTCCTCAATACAAGAAGTACTTAAAAGAATCAAAAGGCCGGACAATAACAAATTGCTGGACGGATATACAACAAGCTTCAGGTAATGAAGCATTAGGTTATCCCACCCAAAAACCTCAAGCCCTGCTTGAACGCATCGTCCAGGCTTCCAGCAACCCCGGTGACGTGGTCTTGGATCCCTTCTGCGGCTGTGGCA
>JBAQMM010000135.1:0-6666 GCA_049302815.1 Anaerolineaceae bacterium
CTCAGTCCCTGCAGTTTCAAGCGCTGAAAGCTCAGATGATTGGGTACAATTGTTGAAACACCAGATTGATGACAGACTCTTCATCAATGCTTTCTTCTAAATCTAACGAAAAGTGAAACAGTACCTAATTTCAGAAATGGACGAGCGGAGCCAATTTTGAGCCATATGCGATGATTTTGGGGGTGGAGGTATGGGGGGTTTCCTCATAAAGCTGATTTAATCTGAAATGATGCTTGTTTTCTGGACACGAATGCGGCAGCGGTTTTCGTATAAATCCCATGGTATAGTTGACTTACTGTGAAAACCTTTCAAAGACACCCCCTCTGTTACTGCCCCCAATGCTATGCACGAGTAAGCCGGTCAGCCAGTGCAATACCTGTCTGAGCGATTGAATCATGTTAGGCTCCAGGTGATCATTTTGAGGAGCATATGCGACGAAGGTCTTCAGCCTGGTAAAGAGGCAAGATTCTCCACTCCCCTCCGGAACGACCGTCAATCAGTTTAATAGCTTGTAAATAACCTCTTTTGCGCGGCGATCTCTCTTTTTCTTGTCTGTGCAGAACCCTCTCGAACTTGTCACTACGGATAGTTCAGGTACTGTAAAATATGTCTGACATGTAATTGTTCTGCCCTAAAAGGAGAGATTGCTTCGCCGAAGGCTCGCAACAACAGTTTTAGATTCGGTTTCGCTGGAAATGGAAAAATGCGATCTGGCTGGAACTGCCCGTTCAACCTGAAAACAAACACACTTCCAGAAACAAGCAGGTAGTTCCCAATCCACCCCATTTACTGTAAAAAGGACAGGAAATATTATGGAGAAATAGCAAAGAATTCTGAATTGGTCAACAAGTGCATTATAATAGGTACTACATGACCGGTGATTTGATGAGCCGCAAGCGCTTGATAGTACTCATCCTGGCAATAATCCTTGTGCCCCTCTTTCTGGTTGGGGCATACGAATTGGATTGGATTAAAGATGATCCAGAAACCATGCAAGGAACTGAAGTACCGGCAGGATTGATTCAAGAAACAGAACCGTTGGGAGCGCCCGCCCCGAAGGCAAGTATTTCCAGGAATATCCCCGCAGTAACAGAGCCGACCCAGGCGGCGCAAGATCCGACACCCACCCAGACGGCAACAAGCACCGCCAGCGCAAAAAATAACGAGTATCCTGAGTCTTTTTACATTACCGGCGTCACCGGGCACAGCCAGGTTTATGCCCTGGGGTGCGAAGCCAGCGCCGCAGTGGATTGGGCGAATTACTTTGGCGTGTTTTTTTATGAATTTGATTTTCAGGTCGGGCTGCCGCTTTCAGATAACCCCGACTATGGCTATGTGGGGGATGTCAACAGCATTTGGGGGCAGATTCCCCCTTATGCATATGGTGTGTATTCCAGCCCGCTGGCAGAGCTTTTGGTTGAATATGGGCTGCCGGCACAGAGCGTAAAGAACTATTCGCTGGACCAGTTAAAAAGCAAACTTTCCGAGTCAAAGCCGGTAATTGCCTGGGTGATAGGAAATATGGAATACAGCCAGCCGGTTGAGTATGTTGATTCCCAAGGGCGCTCGGTCTTGGTTGCCCCTTATGAGCATGTGGTCATTCTGACGGGGTATGATGAAACCTCGATCCGATATATGACCAATGGTAAGTTTTATGATGTACCGACGGAGGTTTTTATGACCTCCTGGGGGGTATTGGGGAATATGGCGGTCATCCACGAATAGGAGCAGGCCGATCCATGATTGCCCCGGATAGGGTGTTGCTCAGGCGGGTGAGGTTCGGTGACTTTCTGGAACGGGGGATTAGGGCGGGTCTTGAGCGTGGGTCTCCATTTTTATGTTGGGTTTTGCCGGAGGTCTCAAAGTAATCGAATCGTCTCTTTTACCCGCTCAAACCAACCTGTAAACTTCTGTTCGCGCGCATATCCCTTCTACTCAACTGACTGCCTGAAATTGAGAGCGGAACAGGTCAAATATTAATTGTTAATGATCTCTGCAAGGTATTGACATCCACTTTAATGTCTGTATAATATAAACATACTGGGAGCGCTCCCATTAATCTCACCCCAATTGAGCAGCCCAGTCCCCGGAGTCTTTGCATGTCGGAATTGACACTGGAAGACATTGCCAGAAAAGCAGGCGTCTCACGCTCGACCGTTTCGAGGGTCATAAACGGGCAGATGCACGTAAGTGAAGCCACCCGCAAGCAAGTCCTTGAGGTAATCAAATCGACCGGATTTTCCCCCAATGCTGCCGCGCGCACTCTGGTTTCGCGGCGCTCCAACACCCTTGGGTTGGTATTACCCCACAGCGTTAGTTTGTTTTTTACGGATCCTTATTACCCACACCTGATCAAGGGCGTTGCCCAGGCATGTAACAATTATGATTACACCCTGGCTCTTTTTTTGGCAGGCACCAAGGAAGACCAGGAGAAGCTGTTCTTACGCGTCTCGCGTAAAGGTCTGCTGGATGGGGTGATCGTCCAATCCGGGCACCATGGGGACCAATCCCTGATCAGCGATCTAGCAAAAACCAGTTTACCCGTCATCATCGCCGGTCGTCCGCTCTTTGAGCACAACATCAGTTTCATTGATATTGATAATGTGGCGGCGGCTCAAAAGGCGGTGAATCATTTGATCGCCTGCGGACGCAGACGCGTCGGTACCATCACTGGACCGATGGAAAGCGCGGTAGGCGTCGATCGATTGGAAGGCTACCGTAAAGCCCTGGCAGCTGCCGGCATAATGGAAGAGGAGAGCCTGGTGGTGGAAGCGGACTTCACGGAGAGCGGCGGATATGCTGCCATGCAAAGGATCCTGCCAGCTCAGCCGGATAGCGTTTTCGCGGCATCGGATATGATGGCGATCGGTGCCATCCGGGCAGTGCGCGAAGTCGGAAAGCAGGTTCCTGAAGATATAGCTTTTATTGGGTTTGATGATTTGCCAGTGCCCCAGGTAACGGAATTACGGCTCAGCACCATTCGTCAGCCCGTTGTGGAATTTGGATATAAAGCCGTTGAGTTATTGATCGAGATGATTAACAACGGCGATCATTCTTTACGCCAGGAGATTATGGAGACAGAACTTATTGTACGAGAGACTTGTGGAGCGCACAAGTAGCACTGACATGGGCGTGAGGCTGCAGTACGCGTGTTTTTTTCACAGCTTGTGGGAGCGCTCCCATAAAATTAAGAGGTGCAGGCCGGGTCTGAAAGGAGGAGACCATTTGAAGAAGAAGGATATTGTGAAGACGCAAGTATTTCAAATCAATTAATCTAAAAGGAGAAATAAGATGAAAAAGTTTACATGGCTTATAGCCGCAATTGTGATCGCAAGCATGCTTCTGTCAGCTTGCGCACAGCCAACGGAAGCCCCAGTGGTGGAAGAACCCACTGAAGTTGTCGCAGTGGAAAAACCTACTGAAGCTCCCACAGTGGAAGAACCTACCGAAGAACCGGTGGTGGAAGAACCCGCTGTCGTATATGACCGTAATGAGACCTTGTATGTCAGTGGTTCTGCCTGGGGTCCGCCTTCAACCTGGAATCCCTTCCAGCCCGGCAGTCTCGCCAACACAACTGGCACCCTGGGTTATGTGTACGAAACCCTCTTTTCCTATGATCCCCTCTCCGGTGTAATGGAGGGATGGCTGGCTGAGAGCGGCACCTGGACAGATGCCACCACTTACGAAATCAAACTCCGCGAAGGACTCACTTGGTCAGACGGCGAACCCCTGACCGCAGCGGATGTGGCTTACACCTTCGAACTTGGCAAGAATTACCCCTTGTGGTTTGTCAAAATGTGGACGTATCTTAATTCCATCGAAGCTGTTGACGATCTGAATCTCAAACTCACCTTCACCGATCCTCTCTATCAGGAATTTGAAAACAATCTCTATAACATCCCGATTGTGCCACAGCACCTGTGGGACGGTCGCACTGAAGAAGAGATTACTGTTGGCGCCAATGAAAATCCGATCGGATCAGGCGCTTACCTGTACGAAACCCATGGTGAAGACCGCAACGTCTGGAAGCGCAACGATAATTGGTGGGGCGTTGCAGTATTTGGTACCCCGGCCCCCAAGTATATCGTGGACATCCGCACGTCCAGCAACAACATTGCCCTGGGCATGGTAATCAAAGGCGAGATGGACTTAAGCAACAACTTCCTGCCTGGTGTGGCTGAACTTGCCAAGAAAGGCTATGTCAATACCTATTATCCTGAAGCACCTTACATGCTTTCTGCCAATACCGCCGTATTGTTCCTGAATAACACCAAGCCCCCGATGGATGACCCAGCTTTCCGCAAGGCTCTGGCTTACTCCATCAACACCGATGAGATCGTAAATGTCGCCTATGCCAGCTTGGTAAAGGCTGCCAGCCCGACCGGTCTGCTGCCCAACCTTGATAATTACGTTGACAAGGCAGTGGTTGAAAGTGCTGGATGGAAATATGATCCTGCCCAGGCTGAAGCAATCCTGACTGAAGCCGGCTATATCAAGGGTGCCGATGGTTTTTACACCATGGCCGATGGCACACCGATCGAACTCCAAGTGACCTGCCCGACTGGTTGGACTGACTGGATGGAAGCCATCAATGTCATCGCCAGCAGTGCCCAAGCTGCTGGGATCAATGTTCAGGCATCCCCAATTGATTATGGAGCCTGGAATGATGGCTTACAGATGGGTACTTTCGATATGACTCTTAACAACTGGGCATCCATGAGTAACACCCCCTGGACGCTCTACAACCTGCTCTTCAAACATCCCTTGACTGCTGTTGGTGAACCAGAGCAGACCGGCAACTTCGGCCGCTACGACAATCAGGTAGTTTTCGACAAAGTCGATGCCCTTGCTAAAATACCCTCATCTGATGTCGAAGGCATGAAAGCTGCCTGCTCCGAAATTGAGCAGATCTTGCTTGAAGATGTGCCGATGATCCCGTTGTGGTACAACGGCTTGTGGGCACAGTTCAGCAATGCGGTCTGGACCAACTGGCCAACCGAATCGTCCGAAACTCCCACACTACCCACCACCTGGTCGGGTTACTGGCAGTTGGGCGGTGTGAAAACACTCATCAACCTGCAACCTGTTGGTGAATAAGCTTCGTCTCACCTGAGACACTTCATTGGTTTCCTGCCCCTCCCTTTCCACAAGGAGGGGCAGGCACTCTGATCACGATTGAAGAGATGGTTCATGAAACGGTATTTTACAAGAAAGATTCTTATTTACCTGCTGACCTTTTTTGTGGCAGTCACGATTGACTGGCTAATCCCTCGCTTCATGCCTGGCGATCCCATCAGAAATATGCTTTCCCGCACCAATATTAATGCCGAAGCTGCCAAGGCGATGTACGATTACTATGCCGGGATCTTTGGGCTGGATGTTCCCCTTTTTCAACAGTATCTCAATTTCTGGAAAGAACTTTTCCAGGGCAATTTGGGCATCAGCGTTTACCTGTTCCCACAACCGGTGATGGATGTGATCATGCGTGCAGTACCTTACGATATTGCCCTTTTGTTGCCGGCGATCCTGTTGAGCTGGTGGGCGGGCAACAAGTTTGGTGCCGTGGCAGCGCGTTCCAAGTGGCTGGATAATACCGTCTCTCCCATCGGGTACACCTTATCCGCCACTCCCTACATGTGGCTAGGCATCCTGTTGGCTTGGTTTTTTGGAATTGTGCTGGATATTTTCCCCATTGCCGGCGCGTACAGCTTTACCATGCGTCCGCATCTCTCCTGGGAATTCATTGGCAGCCTTTTTAGCCATTGGTTTCTACCGTTTGCGTCCCTTTTCCTGGTGATGTTTGGCGGCTGGGCGATTGGCATGCGCAACATGATCATTTACGAATTGGACGCGGACTATTCCCACTATATGGAAGCATTGGGAATTCCCCGCAGACTGGTGCGTAAATATGCGTTCAACAACGCGGTGTTGCCGCAATTGAGCGGTCTGGCATTGCAGCTTGGCGCGATTGTGGCGGGCGCGCTATCCACCGAAGTGGTTTTTTCCTACCCCGGCATTGGTTATCTAATCCTGGCAGCCATACAAAATCAGGACTATTTCCTGATCCAGGGGTGTTTCCTCTTCATCATCATTGGTGTTCTTCTGGCCAATTTCCTCATTGATATCATCTACATCATTGTGGATCCAAGGACACGGAAAGGCATGATGGGTGAAACAGCATGACCGAGCCAAAAAAGAAGAACGAATTTCTTTATTTTGCTTCACGGAACCCAAAACTCATCTTTGGTTTCATGGTAATTGTTTTGTTCTTATTGTTGACCATTATTGGTCCGTCATATGTGCGAAGCAATCCCTTTGAATATGTCAACCCGCTGGGCCCTGAAGCGCCTTCCTCGGAATACTTATTTGGGACGACCATTTTTGGGCAGGACGTCTTTGCCCAATTTGTGCATGGGCTGAAAGCCACCTTTTTAGTGGGTCTCATTGGTGGTGGCATTGGAACGATAATCGGCATCCTGCTTGGTTTTACCGCTGGATATCGGGGCGGCTGGGTGGATGAGGTTATCAATGCCTTGACGAACGTTATTCTGGTCATTCCGACCTTTGCGGTTTTGCTGATCATTTCCGCTTATCTTGAGGTCCGCTCCATCTTTACGCAGAGCCTGTTAATTGGAATAACCGCCTGGCCCTGGGCAGCCCGGGCGA
>JBAQMM010000136.1:0-16186 GCA_049302815.1 Anaerolineaceae bacterium
CAGTAGGGGCTGGGCTGGGGCGTGACGCCTTCCGCCATGCCGAGCATGAAACGCGGGTTCAAGTCCGGGTTGCGGATTTCCAGGCTGATCATTTCGCGCAGTTTAGTTCCGTGGGTCAACTCCAGACCGTGCGGTAGATGCAGTTCCCGTTTGGTTGCCGCAGCCAATTCGCGTGCGATCCCGATGATGGAAGCATCCCGCACCATGTTGGGTAGGATGGAAATATCAAAGACCACATCACCCATGTAGTCCGCCAGGGGCAGACCCGCGGGCGCGTCTGAGTCCAAAATGATGACTCCATCGTGCTCATCAGAAATGCCCAGTTCCTTTTCCGAGCAGATCATCGAGAAGGATTCGACCCCGCGGATGGTCATGCGTTTGAGTTTGGTCAACACCTGCCCAGGCTGATGTCCGTCATACAGCTGGGCGCCCTCACGGGCATAAGCCACCTTTAGGGGAAGCTCCAACGGACCGAGGCCCTTGTAAGGATACAGGTTGGGCGCGCCGGTCAGCACCACCAATTCCTGGCTGCCGTCATTCAGCCGGCACAAAACCAATTTATCGGCATTGGGGTGGGGCATGACCTCGTCCACCTGGGCAACCACAAACTTGTCCCGCTCCCAACTCAGCCCTTCATACTTGAATTCGTGCCGCTCGCCTTTCGGTTTTGGCAGACCCACCAGCAAAATGCCGTCAACTTCCAGTCCAATCATGGTCAGGTAATGGGCAATTTCTTCAATGTTCAACCCGTCCAAGTTTACATAATCTTTGATCCAACTCAAGGGTGCTTTCATGTTATTCTCCTTGCCTGACTTTAGAATTGTTCCAGGAAACGCACGTCATTGTTGCGGAAATGGCGGATGTCGTCAATGCGGTAGCGCATCAAAGTGGAGCGGTCGATGCCCATGCCGGCCGCGAAACCGGAAAAGATTGCCGGATCGTAGCCGCCGTATTCCAGCACGGTCGGATGCACCATGCCGCAGCCGAGAATCTCCAGCCAGCCGGTGCCCTTGCAGACACCACAGCCTTGACCGCCGCAGACAAAGCATTCCACGTCCATCTCAGCACTGGGCTCAGTGAAGGGAAAATGCGAGGGACGCAGGCGGGTACGGGCCTCCTTTCCAAAAGTGCGCGCGGCAAAATCACGCAAGGTGCCTTTCATGTCGGCAAAGGTGATGCCTCTGCCCACCACCAGCACTTCCACCTGGATGAACTCAATTTCCGAGCGGGCGGTCAACTGCTCGTAACGCATGGTGGCACCGGGCAGGATCACGCGGATGTTTTCAGGCGCGCGTTCGCGCATCACATGAATCTGACCGGGTGATGTGTGGGTGCGCAGCAAAACCCCTTCCGTTTCAGTATAGAAGGTATCCCACATATCGCGAGCGGGGTGGTAGGGCGGCATGTTCAGGAAAGTGAAGTTATAGTCATCCGTTTCCACCTCGGGTGAGCGGTAAATTTGAAAGCCCATATCCCCAAAGATGCGGTAGATTTGCCGCAGGGTCTGGTTGAGGGGATGCAGACGCCCGCGCTGGATAACCCGACCGGGCAGGGTGACGTCCAGCTGTTGGCTGGTCAGAGCGCTCTCGAGGGCAACCTGTTTGAGCTGTTCGTTTTTGGTTGCGTATGCCGCCTCGAGCGTGGTTTTGACCGTGTTGGCCGCTTTTCCAATGCTGGGGCGTTCTTCTTTCGAAAACTGACCCAGACCAACAAATGTCTGCATCACGGGTGAGGATTTACCCAGGTAGGTCACCCGCCAGGCTTCCAGCTCTTCTCCCGATTGAATAGATTCCAGGGCTGATAGCGCCGCGGCTTGTTCATGTTCCAGTTTTTCTTGTTCAACCAACATACTTCACCTCTTCGTTCAAAATTTGGCGGGCAGGCAATAAAAAACCCATCCAGGTAAAGGGACGGGCTTGTTGTGCCGTGGTACCACCCTTTTTGGCTGCGCTGCGTGCTTCCGGCACCCAGACAACCCACTCAAGGTTTTTCTATAACGGGAAAGCCCGGTGTGAACTACTGACTAAAAGGCACTTCACCCACACAACTCCCGAGGGAACTTCGCTCATCTTTCACCAGGTGCCGTTCTCAGTCGCGCCGGCACGTCCCTGTTGGGTGGGGATGAGTTACTTTCCTCGTTCATAGTTGATGGGTTTATTATAGGAAGAAAAGAGGGCTTGTCAAGGTGAGTTGTGTCACAAATAAAAAATGTCATGGCTTTCTGTCAGCGCTTGTCAGCGATGGGTGTGCTGATGGAAGGGTAATTATGGGTAAATCGAACACTCAGGAATGAGCTTGCCCGTTCTGCCCCCCGCCCAGAAGCACGCCCCTGCTTTGCCCCCGTTCCCTTTGGTTATGATCCCCTTTCATCCCATCTGGATAAATTCAGTTCTTCCGCCTCCCATTGGGAATCGCTGACCTATATCTGTAATTCTGAACGAAGCGATGAATCCAGCATTCGTCTATAACAAAAAAACACACCCGAAGTTCTTTCGTCGCTTGCGTTCCTCAGGATGGCAAGGGTGTAAAAAAGACGGCCTTGAAAAAAGCCGTCTTTGCAAAATTTTCAAGAAGAAGATTACATGGCCGCTTTGACGATGGCAACGAAGGAATCGGGCTTGAGACTGGCACCGCCCACCAGACCGCCATCGATATCAGACTGACCGAACAATTCCACGGCGTTGGCAGCGGTCACCGAGCCGCCGTACAGGATGCGCATGGCATTACTCTGCTCAGTGCCAAACAACTCGCGCAGAACCGGGCGGATGACGTCTTTGTGGACACTGTTGGCGCCCTCAGGCGTGGCAGCCAGACCGGTACCAATCGCCCAGATGGGCTCATAGGCAATGATCAGGTTCTCAGTCTGGGAGGGATCAACGTCCTTCAGACCTCCACGCACCTGTCTCTCAACCACAGCAGCTGTCTGCCCGGCTTGATTTTCTGCCAGTGTTTCACCAACACACACGATCGGTTTGAGACCGGCTTTGAGGGCGGCATGAACCTTTTTGTTGACGGTTTCGTCGGTTTCACCGAACATGGCCCGGCGTTCGGAGTGACCGATGATCACGTATTGGCAGAGGACAGCCAGCATGCCAGCGGATACTTCGCCAGTGTAGGCACCGGAAACTTCCCAGTGCATATTCTGCGCGCCCAGCATGATGGGAGTACCTTCAATTTCCCGCTTTGCTATGCCTAACCCGACAAAAGGCGGACAAATCACAATATCCACATCCTTCACTTCGCTTAGCTCTGGTGTCATCGCACGAATGAGATCCCTGCCTTCATACAGGGTTTTATTCATTTTCCAGTTGCCAGCCACCATGGGTTTTCGTGTTTTCATAGCCACTTCCTTTCAATCTCCAATTCTATTGGTTGCACTTCCTGGGTTTGATTTTATCACGAGAGAACAGGATTGATGATACCCGCGCCCCTGCCCACAAAGAAATCCAGGTTTTGTGGCAGTGCCCTCAGCGTGTGTTGGGTTGGCTGTGATCACCAAGGCAGCGCCTGGAGACAGGGCTGACCGCCAAATTCCTTCAGCGCCATCCACGGGTGTGCCGCAGGCCAGCAAGCTATCCTGACTGCTGTGAATATGAAGAGAGGCTGTCAAATAGACAGCCTCCCGGTGTCACAGCGAACAGACTTCACTTACCTGAGATCAAGGTCGGTAAATCATCGGGTGCAGCCACAAGCCACGGTTGTCCTCGGAAGTGTCACCATTCCTGACGATCAGGATGAATTCCACCTTCTCACCAGCCAGGGAGGATAGGTCTACTTCGATTTTATTCCAATGCTTGTCGTAGATTTCACTCCATTTGCCAAGGCTGACTGGCGATTCACTACCAATACGGTATTTCAATTCAAAGAAGATGTTACAGTTTGTGCTGCCTCCTTCGCATTGGATCGTGGCTTTAAACTTATCCCCATTTGCAACAGTGAAGGCTGGGTAAACGCCTTGAATCACGCCATCCGCGCCTGTGTTCGGCCTTGTGACCAAGCCTGGCTCGTTTTCCGTGCCGCCATCTTCGCGAATTGGTTTGGCTTTTGTGACGATATAACCAGTTGTCACATCCGTTTCCTTACCAGGACAGCTCAACGGGTCGGTATTTCCTGAATTCCAGTCCGCACGGCAGGCATTGGCAGTGAAGCTGTAAACTTCCCCACTGCCCCCGGTGGCTTCAATATCCACCCAGAAGGTACCCTTGGCGTCTGCGCCTGGTCCAAAACGAACACCATTCTGGTTGACTATCATCCAGTGACCTTTGTAATCGCCTGCAGTGCTTGGAGCAATCATTGAGACGCTGAGGTCGATGGACTCTCCGGGTTTAACGGCTTTGGGCATATCCACAAACGCGGGTGCTGAGAGTTGATCGCCCTTTACGAAGGCTAAATCATATTCGGTCGTCCAGGTGCAGGAGCCGGCATTCTTCAGCCGCCAGGTCTTGGTAAAAGTTGAGCCAGCCGTGATTTTTGTACCATCCGGGATGGTGACATCGCTGACGAATTTCACCCAGTTGCAGGGAACCGTCGTAGAGGTTGGCGGAATTTTGGTGGCTGTGGGACGCACTGGCGTGATGGGAACATACGTGGCTGTGGGCGGCACCTTGGTCGCTGTCGGGGGAACCTGAGTGGCAGTCGGGGGTACCTGGGTAGCCGAAGGGAGAACTTGCGTCTGACCTGGCACAACTTGGGTCGCCGGGACAGAGGTGGCAGTTATGGTGCCGGTAGTTTGGGCGACCATGGTTTGGAAGGATTCCAATGTGGCTTGGGCTTGCAGGGTCTGCATGGCTTTCAAGACCGCATCATCGATGGATTCAGTCGGTTGACCGGGAACATTACAAGCAGCCAAGACGAGCGAAACCAGAAGAACAAAAGAAAAAATCATGATCCACTTATTGGATTTGGTCGTTTTAGTTTTCATCTTTCACTCCTTTTAACAACAGACAACAACTTACATCAATATTATGACGCCATTCCCCCCTGAATTGTTCCAATTAGTATTATAACCCAACAAGCCGTCCAATGGACGGCTTGTTTGAGATTGCATACATTGCAAGTAGACGGTTATTTTGCTACTTGGATCTTTATTGCCAGGGAGTATTCTCCACCGTTACCATAACCGAAACGGGCTCCCTCAGGTTCCTGAATCATCCAGTAACCCCAATAAGTGCCTGTTGTGCTTGGGGCTTTGATATTTTTAACGGTAACTTCAACAACATCGCCCGGTTTGATCTCCTTGGTAATGTCTCCATTAACACTGAGCTCCTTGTCACCTCCAATAAAGACAATGTCAAATTCAGCAGTCCATTTACAGGTGCCAATATTTTTGACCTTCCAGGTTTTGTCAAAAACCTTACCTGGTTTCACCACTGAATCAGGCGGGTAATTCACATCCCCCCAGAATTCCATCTGGTAGCATTTCTGCCCGGCTTGTTCGGTGGGCGCGGATGCCGGCGTGGTTGGCGTTCCAGTCCCCACGGCTGCAGTAGCGACAGGGGTAGTTGGAGTGGGGTAAGGTGTATAGGTGGGCAGCGGAGTCCAGGTGGGCTGGTTGCTCAACTCGTCCACTTTAGCCACCAGTGTGCTGATAACCTGTTGAGTGGCGTTGGCTTGCTGGGTGTATGCCACGCGCTGGGCGATTTCCTCAGCTGAAGGGGTGGGAGTCCCGGCGGGTTGGCAGGCACTAAGGGCAACCACGAGGACCATAACGCTCGCTAGCAGGATTGTCCACTTTTTTGCCGAATTGATTTTCATAGTCACTTCTCCTTGCTATTCAAACCGAACAAACGGTCACTTGATCTTGTGGCGTAACCCAGGTGGATAGAAAGCCACAGTTTTTATTTTTCAATAAGAAGCCGCCCGAAAGAGCGGCTTTTTTCTAAAATCGGTCTATTCTACCACGATACGCACCGAGAAGGCGCCTTTTCCATCTGCTCCGGTGCCAAACCTGTTAGCACCCTGATCAGCGAAGATCCAGGAGCCGGTATAGGTGCCGGCCGTGGTGGGCGCCACCATGGCAATGCTAATATCAACGGTCCCGCCAGGCTTAACCGTGCTGGGAAAGTCCACGACGGCGACCGGGCTCATCTGTTCTCCGCTGACATAGAAGATGTCAAACTCGGTGGTCCAAGTGCAACTTCCGGTATTTTGGAACTGCCAGGTTTTGGTAAAATCTTCGCCCGGATGCATCTTGGTGCCCCAAGGGACGCTGACATCCTTCACAAAGGTCGCTTGCAGGCAAAGTTTCACGGGCGTGCTGGTTGCAGCCGGCTGAGGCGGAACGTACACGACCGTCGGGGGAATCTGTGTGGCAGTGGGGAAAAGAGTGGCTGAAATAGCCGGGGTGAGGGTGGGCGCGATAGTGGGAGTGCTGGTGGGGATAGCTTGTTGGGTCATGCGGGCGATCAGTGTTTCCGCCATATCCAAGGTGGCTTGAGCCTGCATGGTCTCGACTACCTTGGTGGCAACTACATCTTCGACGGTAGTGGGGATGGCTTGGGTTCCGCAGGCGCTGAGCACGAAAGTCATTACCATCAGGAAACATACCGGCGTGAGTCTAACAGATAGATTTCTTGGTTTCATGTTTTACTCCTTAAATGGCACAAAACAGTCAGTCTCTTTTCATCCTACCTCAACTCGCTCAGGTCGTCAACCCAAAATAACTCTACGAAAACCCATGGTTGGATTGAAAGAACTAAAAAGCCGTCCGGTTGGACGGCTTTCACCAAGTTCGTTTTTACTTATCGGTCAGAACAGCCAGACCTGGCAGCTCCAGCCCTTCCAGCATTTCCAGGGAGGCACCGCCGCCGGTGGAGATGTGGGTGATCTTGTCACTCAACCCGGATTGGTTAATGGCTGCAACAGAATCTCCACCGCCGATGATACTGATGGCGTGGCTTTCGGCGACCTCTTTGGCAACCGCGTAGGTGCCCTCGGCAAAGCGGGGAAACTCAAACACGCCCATCGGCCCGTTCCATACCACTGTGCCCGCTGTGGCAATCTCAGCTCCAAAGGCTTTGACCGTCTCGGGACCAATATCCAAGATACGCCAGCCAGCCGGAACGTTCCCCAGCGGGATGGTTCGCTTGTTGGCTTCGGCGTTGAAAGCATCGGCAATCACCAGATCAACCGGCAAAACCAGTTTCCCGGCGGATTTCTCCAGCAATCCTCTGGCAATATCCAGGACTTCCGCTTCCACCAGCGAGTCGGCCATTTCAAGACCTTTGGCGCGCAGGAAGGTGTTTGCCATGCCTCCGCCGATCAAGATTTTATCGGCTTTTTTGAGCAGGTTCTCGATCACGCCAATCTTGTCGCTGATCTTGGCGCCGCCCAGGATCGCCACAAAGGGGCGCATAGGGTCAGCAATCGCGTTGCCGAGATATTGGATTTCTTTTTCCATCAGGAAACCAGCCGCGGAGGGCAGGAATGCAGCTACGCCAGCGGTGGAAGCATGCGCGCGGTGGGCGGAACCAAAGGCATCGTTCACGTACAGGTCTGCCAGGGCTGCCAGGGCCTTGGACATACTGGGATCATTTTTGGTCTCTTCGGGATGGAAGCGGGTGTTTTCCAGTACCAGGACTTCGCCGGGTTTGAGTGCCGCCGCGGCGGCTTCGGCTATGGGTCCGATGCAATCTTCTGAAAACTTCACCGGGGCGGTGATCAATGTTGCCAGGTACTCTGCCACAGGTTTCATGCTGTAGGCGGGATCCGGAGCATCCTTGGGGCGGCCCAGGTGCGAGCACAGCAGCACCGCAGCACCGTGATCGAGCAAGTACTGAATGGTGGGCAGTGCGGCAATGATGCGCGTGGCATCCTTGACCTTGCCCTCTTTGATTGGGACATTAAAATCGACACGGACTAATACTTTTTTCCCCTGAACATCCAAATCTGTTACCATTTTTTTGTTAAACATCGTCTCACTCCTTGAATAAGAATAGTGCGCCATACTGTCTGTGTAAAACAGCATCGCGCACTGTCATTTGTTGGAAACCTTATCACAGGGTTACAGCGACTTTGCAACCAGTTTTGCCAAATCGGCGGTCCGGCAGGAATAACCCCATTCATTATCGTACCAGGTGACGACTTTGATCAGGTTGCCACCCATGACCATGGTGAGGGGCAGGTCGATGATCGAGGAGCGGGAGTCGCCCTTGAAGTCCGTGGACACCAGGGGCTGATCGTATTCGCCAGTGGTGTAGCCCATAAGGCCCTTGAGGGGACCATTGGCGGCTTCCACGAAAGTGGCGTTCAGCTCTTCCTTGGTGGTGGGCTTTTCGATGTTGGCAACAAAGTCCACAATTGAAACGGTCGGGGTTGGGACGCGCAGAGAATACCCGTCGAACTTGCCCTTGAGATCAGGAATAACCAGGGCAATGGCTTTGGCAGCACCAGTGGTGGTCGGGATGATATTCTGTCCGGCAGAGCGGGAGCGCCGCAGCTCTTTCTTGTGACCTTGATCGAGGATGACCTGATCATTGGTGTACGAATGGATGGTGGTCATGACCGCGTTGAGGATAACGTATTTGTCATGCACAACCTTGGCAGCCGGAGCAAGACAGTTGGTCGTGCAGGACGCGTTGGAAAGGATATGATGTTTGGCGGGGTCATAAACATTATCATTGACGCCCAAAACGATCGTCAGATCCTCGCCCTTGGCGGGGGCGGAAACGATGACTTTCTTGGCACCACCGCGCAGGATATGCACATCCGCGCCGGCTTTGCCGGTGACTGCGTCAGTCCTAGCGGTGGTAAAGATACCGGTGGCTTCAATCACGATGTCCACACCCAAAGCTTTCCAGGGCAGATTACCGGGATCTTTTTCAGCGAATACTTTGATGGTACGACCATTGATGACCAGATTGCCATCCACAACTTCAACTGTACCGTCGAAGATGCCGTAGTTCGAGTCGTATTTGAAAAGGTGAGCATTGGTCTTGGCGTCGAAGAGATCATTGATTGCCACAACCTCCAATTCATCACCAGCCCGTTCCATTATCGCTTTCAGTACTTGGCGACCGATCCGACCAAATCCGTTGATACCTACTTTAGTTTTCATATACAAACCTCCATGGGAAAGTGAATAAACTGCTTAATTTTACCACCTGCAAAAGTGAATTTCCATCTTTTTTAGAACAAATCAGTAATTCTACTAAGAAACTCTTTGGCCGGAGGGGATGGGTTGTAGACGCAAACCCAACTGGGCTGCTCTCAATAACGGGTACAAAGACACCATTGAATTCTCGGTCTGAACTGTCTGAACGTATCAAGCGTATCACACATGTCAATGCTTGCTCCCAAGTTTCTCCCCTAACAGAATGGCGCTCCTCCGCCATGGATTCACTCAATATGGAAAAGCTCTTTGGGAATTCTGGTAAGCATTGCCTCAATATGCCTTTCTGGTGTGTACAAAACCAGTGCAGACCCTATGAGAATCAAAATATAGGGGGTGTGTCACTTGATTTACAAAAATTACTTTGGATAAACTTTGACAAATTCATATTGGGAATTGCCGAGAACAAATCCACAGATTCAGCTCTTCTTTACCATCGCACGTGGGTCAGGCAAGTGGACCGGTGTGCTCCTCAAATAGATTGATCAAGGCCTTCGATAACTTTTTTGAGTCGTGCCGCCAGGGGTAAAGTTCATCCACCAGGTCAGCTTCATAAACGCGATAATTCTCGTGTAAAGTCTGATCAGCGACCACCCATTCCACGTCCTTCCCCAGTTTTCCTCTGAAATTCCGGTTGCACACAACCAGGTCAAACATCTCCCGACCAATATGCTGTTCAATCACCTGCATATGATCAGAAGCGTTAAACCCTTCGGTTTCACCGCGTTGGGTGGCAACATTGCAGACGTAATACTTCTGGGCGCGGCTGGCTTCAATGGCGTCTGCCAAACCTGTGACCAGCAGGTTGGGGATCAGGCTGGTGTACAGGCTGCCCGGTCCTATGATGATCAGGTCCGCGGAAAGAATGGCTGAAACCGTAGGAGGATAAGCGGGGGTATTGGCGGGATCCAGCCAGACACGCAGGATATTGCCGGGTGTATTGGTAAGCTCTGTTTCGCCGCTGACGCGCATGACCCGGTTGCTTGCAGGATCCTGGATTTCGCCGATCAACTCGACGTTGGTCAGGGTGGCAGGCAAGACCTGCCCGTAAATCGCTAAAACTCGACCGGATTCAGCCACGGCCTCTTCAAAACTGCCGGTAATTTCACCAAGGGCCGTGATGAACAGATTTCCCAAAGAGTGCCCCTCAAGACCAGCACCAGCTTTGAAGCGGTACTGAAACACCTGGGAAAGCAAGGCTTCATCGCTGCTCAAGGCTGACAGACAGTTGCGGATATCCCCGGGAGGGAGAATGCCCAAATCGCGCCTGAGTTCGCCGGAAGAACCGCCGTTATCCGCCACGGTGACAATGGCAGTGATGTTGTGGGTATATTCTTTAAGTCCGCGCAAAAGGGATGCCAACCCATGACCGCCACCGATCACAACCACGCGGATGCCTTTCTCCCGCTGGCGGTAATTATGGATCGTGTCCAACACCGGTCGGCCGGACTTTTCGAAGGGCTTGAGCAGGGCGCGGTTGGCTCCCCAAATCCCAACCAGGATCAGGATCAAGCCAATCCCCCCAAATACCAGGAAACGGATCGGGCGATCGAGCCAGCGCAGGGATAAAAATGCCAGGACGGGTATCAAAGTGGGGTCTGAGGCACTGCGGTAATAGTCCAGGATTACCACCGCGAAACCGAGACCCAACAGCATGGCGCCGATGATGGTCAGAACTATCCAGCGTTTGTATCCTGTGCCTGGCAGCAGCCAGCGCGCCTCATTCTTGAGATTTGAGAGAAAATGTGAAAAGCCGTTATTCTTATGGGTGGAATTGTTCATCAATTGGATGATAGCAGGGATCAAACCTGGCGTCAACAGCTGTGAATGGGTTGAATTCCCCTTCAGGGCTGTTTTTTCGCCTGATTCAATTGACTTAATCACTCAAACTCAGTAAACTAATATTGTTACAGCAAAATGATCCAGCACTTATAGGAGCCATCATGTCTGATCAAAAATTCCAAATAGTTATGCGTTCAGGACCCATCCCTGGTTCGAGCTATTATATTGAAAAAGATGAAGTCTATCTGGGCCGTGACCTAGCAAATGACCTCCCTGTGCCGGATGCGGAAATCTCCCGCCGTCACGCCCGTTTCTTGCGCAAGCCCGAAGGCATCTACGTTGAAGACCTCGGTTCCACCAATGGCACCTTTGTCAATGGCATGCGTATCTCGGCACCCCAGATATTGCAGAACGGCGATCTGATCACTTTGGCAGAAAACACGGTGATGAGTTTTGAGCAGAAAGATACTCCCACCGAACCCACGCGGATTGAAGCGGGCTCTGCTGCAAAGAAGGAATCAGGACTGTACGAGCCTGAACTGGCGGAGGGGGTCACGGTGACACCAGTAGCCGAAACCGTGGAACGCGTCCAAGCGCCCATTCCCCAACAACCGCTTGCCTCCCCTCCGGCTGCGCCTAAACCCAAGAAGAAAAGGGGCTGGTGTTCGATTGTGCTGATTGTGCTACTCATTGTGCTGGTGATTGTGGGTCTGGTGTTGACCTTTATGCCCGCTTCCTGGTGGTGCGCGCTGACCTTTAACCAATTACCGGGCTGCCCGATCTATTAAAATCCCTACCTGGAACGAGAACAAAGCTGACCTTGCGATCTGGTCAGCCTTGTTGTTTTGTGGAAGAATAACGGGCGCAGCCATCCCTCCATGTGTTACTCCTTGTGGCTGGACTGGCGGCTGCATGCAACTAAGGAAGGCGGCAATAACCTGAGCCTTGCTCATCATAACAACCCCACCCGGCTTAGCGGCGCGATCTTCTACCCTCATCCTCAATTTTCCGTTACAATTACGGTGTATCCCTTGTTTGGGAGAACTGGAGATCAAATGAACCCACTAACCATGCTTGCCATCGTGCTGGGAGTTTTACTGGTTGGATTGCTGATCGTGTTGCTTGCCCGCACTCTTAGCTTCCCGGTTGAAACTGAACCCGTCGAACCGCTGGAACTGGATGAAATTGACGGGGAAAGTGTCGCCCAAAGGATTGGATTGGCAGTCCAATATCGCACCATCGCCAACGTTGACCCGGACAAGACCGACCCGCTGCCTTTTGAAGGATTCCGTGAATTACTGCGCACCCTTTACCCCCAGGTGGATGAATATCTGAGCTGTGAAGTGATCAACCACCACGCCCTGCTTTACACCTGGAAAGGCAACGATCCTTCCCTTGAGCCCGTTTGCTTTACCGCCCATCAGGATGTGGTGCCCGCGGATGAAAGCGAAAACTCTGGCTGGACCCACCCACCTTTCGGCGGCGTCCTCGAGGATGGCTACGTGTGGGGGCGCGGCACTCTGGACTGCAAAGGCACCTTGATTGGCATTCTCGAAGCGGTCAACAACCTGCTCAAATCCGGCTACCAGCCTGAGCGAACCGTCTTCCTGGCATTTGGAGATGATGAAGAAGTCTCAGGCAGTCAGGGCGCCCGCGCAATCGTTGAAACGCTGCAATCCCGCGGGGTTAAACTCTCCTTCCTGCTGGATGAGGGTGGCTCAGTCATGAAAGGTTCTGTCCCCGGTGTCGATAAACCCATCGGTCTGATTGGCATTTCCGAAAAAGGTTACCTGACGCTGAGACTCAAGTCCAAGGTCAACAGCGGTCACTCCTCCACCCCACCAGAGCACACCGCGATTGGCGCGCTTGGTCTGGCGATTGCCACACTCGAATCCAACCCCTTCCCGCAGCGCCTTGAAGTGGCGCAATTCATGATGAGCTATCTGGGTAAAGACCTCCCGTTCGGTCAACGCATGCAGTATGCCAATTCCTGGCTGTTCGGCGGCGCGCTGAAACGCAAACTGGCGTCCAGACCTGTCACCAATGCCATCACCCGCACCACTGCCGCACCGACCATGATCCGGGCTGGCAGTGCCGAAAACGTGCTCCCGGCTGAAGCTGATGCCCTGGTGAATTTCCGCATCATGGCAGGGGAAACCATCGGTGATGTTTATGAGACCGTGAACGACATGGTTGGGGACGAAGTCGTCGAGGTTCTTCCTGCCCATGGGGACACGTTGGAAGGCGACCAGGCCTGGAATCCCACCCCCGTTTCAGATGTGGATTCTGCCCAGTTTGAGCGTCTGTCTGAACTCATCCAGGCTGCTTTCCCCGGCATTTCCGTTGCGCCTTTTATGATGACCGGCGCCAGCGATGCCCGCCATTACGCCCCCATCTGCCAGAATGCCTTTCGCTTCTCACCCTACTTCCTCACCTTGGAGGATTCGCAGGCTGTGCACGGTGTGAATGAACGCCTGTCCTTCCTCAACGCCGGCCGTATGGTGGCATTTTTCCGGGAACTCATCAAGCAGGTGAGCAGCCTTGGTCCTGAAGCTGATCTGGAAGACGAAGAGGAGGAGGAGGAAGAGCCTGAACTCCCGGAAATTCAGCCCGAAGCGGAACCGATCGCTCGACCGGCAAAGAAAGCCTCCAGACCTGAAAAGGAAACACCCGAAACGTTGCCGGACCTGGAAAATCCACAGGATCTGGAACCCTTGCCCGAGGATGACGCTCCATTGGAAGTCAAACCCATGAAGAAGGAATAGATCACCACTAGCCTTGCTGTCTGTAAAAAAGAAAACAAGTAATTAAACACTTGTTTTTTAACGGAAAGGGATGATCTTGGGAAGTAAAATCCCTCGTTTCTCTTGAAAACTTTGTTTTGACCCTCGTTCGCGCTGGTGCCCTCAATTTTCAGGTTTACGAGAAATCCCACTTTTTGCCGTGGATCCGCACCTGCAGGCTGGGTTAAACTTGACTCATTCAAATAGCCCAATTTCAACGTAGAATTCCTGCTCTCCGCTGGCGGCATATAAAGTGACCATGTTCTCATATTGTCCTGAATAATCCGAGTATCCGTCTCGTTTCTGCAGTGAATATTCTTTGTCAAGACCCATCTCTCCCGTACGCCATGCTCAAGTCAGTCATGAAAAACCGGACCCATGAATGCCCGTCTTTTCAAGAATCTTAATGGCAAGGTCGTAGAACCTTCCTTTTTATGATCCCGCCCCGCCCTCTGGTATACTTGCCTGCAAAGGAAAATCGTCCATGAATCCCCAAACCCGTAAAATCTTGATCATCATCCTGGTCGTCTTGGTCATTTGCGCTGTCATCGTGGTCGGGCTGACAGTCACAGGCGTTCTTCTGTTAAAATCCTCCTCCAGCACCAATCCCACAGCCGAGCCGCCCACTGTCGCCACGGAACCCCTTTCCGCTCCCCAGGTAGAGGCTCTGGATCCCGACATCGCCGCTTCAATGGACAGTATTCAAAATCAGGTTGCCACCATTCGGGGGCTCGACCCCACCAGCGATGTACCGCGCCGGCTGCTGACTACCGATGAGTTGACCGAAACAGTCACCACCGAATTCTTCAAGGATTACACTCCTGAAGATGCCAGCCGGGACGCCGAAGTGCTTTCGCTGCTTGGCTTGTTGCCCAAGGATTTTGACCTGTTGAGTTTCTACAAAGACCTTTACAGCGAACAGATCGCTGGCTATTACGATGACGAAGTCAAAGCCATGTTTGTGGTCAAAGGCAGCGGTTTCACCGGTGTCGAGCGGGATACTTACGCGCATGAGTACACCCATGCCCTTCAAGATCAGCATTTCGACTTCGACGGTGCCCTGGGTTATACTGAAGAAGCCTGCCAGGAAGATTCCGAGCGCTGTGCTGCCATCCAATCCCTGATTGAAGGAGACGCCACTCTTACCGAAACCATTTGGCTCCAAACCTACGCCACCCAACAGGATTATCAGGATATCCAAAACTTCTACCAGGGCTATCAGAGCCCGGTTTACGACTCCGCGCCTGCCTACATGCAGTCAGATTTCATGTTCGCCTATATGCAAGGCGGGGACTTCGTGCAGGCGCTGTATGGGCAGGGCGGTTTTGCTGCCATCAACGATGCCTTTACCACTGTCCAACCCGTCTCCACTGAACAGATCCTGCACCCCTCCCGTTATCCTTCCGATCTGCCCGTTCCGGTGGAACTGCCCAGCCTGGCTGCCAGCCTGGGCGCCGACTGGGAGGAAACCGAACGAAACGTGATGGGGGAATGGTACACCTGGTTGATCCTGGCTGAAGGTCACGCTGCGGAATCCCGCCTGTTGGAGGAACTTGTTTCCAACGCTACTGAAGGTTGGGGCGGCGATACCTACGTGGTCCTTGAAAATGATCAGACCCAGGAATCTGCGCTGCTGGTTCGCTATGTTTGGGATACCGATGCGGATGCCGCTGATGCTCTGGCAGCCTTCCAAGATTACACCAGCCTGCGCTTTGGAAAACCGGATGCCGGCGGGGTCATGCAGGGGGATGAATTGTTCAGCACCCTCACCCAGGACGAATCCGGCGGCTTCACCTGGATCATCGCTCAAAGCCAGGAAACACTGGCGCAGATTCAAGCAGCCCTGCGCTGATATCCGGGCGGAGGATACCTCAATTCAACGGGATCAGGATAGTATGAACCTCACTTCCCCCCTAGCTGTCAGACCCTTGGATCGTGGCAAGGTGCAGGCGATTCTTTTTGATGTGGACGGCACGCTCTCCAACAGCGATGATCAGATGGCGATCAAAGTGCAGAGATGGCTAAAGCCCCTCGAATTTCTGATCCGCGCCGCCACCGCCCGCCGTTTCGCGCACTGGCTAATCATGACCAGTGAGACCCCTGGCAACAGTATCTTGGAACTGGCTGACCGCCTGAGCCTTGATCACCACCTGGCGCGCTTCCTGGATCGGCGGGCAAGCCAGAAAGGTCACGCTGCCCTCACCCCTGAAAACTTTCCCCCCATCCCGGGTGCGGTTGAAACACTATCTGTGCTGCAAAGTCATTTTAAGATGGCTGTCGTCTCGGCACGTAACGAACTCACCACCCGCCTTTTCCTGCAAGCCAACCGCCTCGAAGAATACTTCCAGGTGGTGGTGACTTCACAAACCTGCCTGCGCACCAAACCCTTCCCGGATCCGCTCTGGTATGCCGCCGGAGCTTTGCAGGTGCCGATTGAGAATTGCCTGATGGTGGGGGATACCGCCACCGATGTGAGGGCAGCCATCGCCGCCGGGGCGCAGCCCCTTTCCGT
>JBAQMM010000137.1:0-3044 GCA_049302815.1 Anaerolineaceae bacterium
GGTTTGGGCAGATGGACCACTTCACGCAGGAGATAGGAACGCATCGCCCGCTCCAGGATGGCATTCCTGCCGGTCTTTTCACTCCACAACCGGGCGAAAAGATCACTGGCTTCCGCCGCACCGTTCACACCGGGAATGGTTTCCCCCCGTGTAGACAGTTCCCGCACCAGCTCTTCGAGTGCCGCCGCGTCTGCCGGATCGCTTTGCACTAGCAGGTAATGCGGAGGTGTGCGCAGCGCTGACCCCAGCAAACGACCCTGTTCATCCCGCACCACTGCCAGAAGAGGCTTTTCCGGTAGATCGGCCAGACCCGCCCTCACCCGCATCGCCACTCCGAGCAGCAAAGTGTGCCGCCCCTCATCTGCTTCGTACATAACCGTGACCTGCTCCAGGAATTCACCCGGATCATCGAAGAAGGTTACAGTTTCCGCCATGATCGCAACTCCTTATCACGTATTTCGAAATGCCTCTGTCCTGGGTCAACCGCTGCCTGAAAAACTCCGCGTGCATCCAGGGCACCAAACGGGAGGTAATGCTCATCCCTGCCACAGGTACTCGTTCATGTCAAGGCTGCCATCCGGATTGAACACAATGCCCTCATCCTCAAGACGGGCGCGCTGTTCTGCTGAGCCAATTCCGCGCAGGCTGATGTGTCCCTTGGCATTGATAACGCGCTGCCAGGGCACCTGCGGGTCCCGCCCATCCCGCAAAGCTGCCATGGCGTAGCCGACCATCCTGGCGGAACAGCCCCTTACTATTCGGGCAATTTGACCATACGTTGCCACTTTTCCGGCTGGGATGGATTTTACCTGCTGATAAATACGCTGATACAAAGGCTGTACGGGCACGGTCTCTGGTTCTGACATCATTTTTCCTCGCTTTCACTGACCGGTCAACAAGTGAGTTTATCAATTCTCATAGTGTAAACATACGCCGTTGATAGTCCGGCTAGAGCATTTTCAAGGCCAAGGATAACTGACTACCATTATAACCAAGATGAGCCCGATCCCTGCGAAAACAAGAACACTTGTCACCCTGAGGAGCGCAAGCGACGAAGGATCTTTATCCGAAGTAAATTTGATAATAAACTGGACAAGGCAAGATTCTTCGTTTGGCAGTCAGAATGACACCCACTTCGCAGTCCCACAGGAACCTGGTTCATGCCTTCTGGGCGGGGGCGGAGAGAGCAAGTCCATTCCCTTGTACGGTGGAAGTTCGGATAACCAAGCCTAATCCTTGCATCATCACACCCAAACGCTGACGGCGCTAACAAATAATTGGATTTTTATTAGCATAGCAGAATACCCCGCAGCATGCTGCGGACAGCGCATAAGCGCTGGTGGTTCGATGCCTTTAGAGGCGGACGGCGTTCTTGCGAAGGCATAATACCCCGTCTGCTTGCAGCGGGGATAGCCTGAGCAAATCCGCCGAGGTTTATTTGTGAATCACAGCTATTGTTTTTATCGCGTTGGGTCTGGTGCTTCATGCAGGTATAATGATTTCTCATTACAGTCCTGTCAACTACAGCTTAACGGCAGGCTACTTTGGAGATGACCCAATGATGCCCTACAATGATCCGAACTACCTCACCCGATACCAATACCAGGATTCGCGCAATCTTAATGCCAGGATCCAAATTCACAAGCTCTTTAGCACGGGCACACAGGATTGGAACGATTTTATCTTTGAGCATCTCAACATCATGGCGGGGATGCGGGTGTTGGCTCTTGGCTGTGGCAACGCCACCCAATGGCAGGTCAATCAGCAGCGCTTCCCTGCCACAGCCCAAGTAATTCTGACCGACCTCTCTTTTGGAATGGTCCAGGAGGCGCAGGCGGCCCTTGGGGGCCAGCCCATGTTTGCGGCTTTGTGTCAGGATGCTCAAAACCTGGCTTTTGGCAGCCAAACCTTTGACCTGGTCACTGCCAATCACATGCTATATCACGTGCCCACACCGGTCCGAGCCCTGGCAGAAGCTGCCCGGCTACTCAAACCATCGGGAAGGCTGATGGCAGCCACCAACGGGAACGGTCATTTAAAAGAGTTGGACAGCCTGCTGCGGGAGTTTGACCCGGGATACCAGCCCGAGTCTTCCATGCACGCGGCATTCAGCCTGGAAAATGGAATGCTGCAGATCAAGCCCTATTTTGGGGAGGTCGAAGTGATCAAATATCCCAGCGATTTGTGGGTGACCGACGCGGCGCTACTGAGTGATTATGCTTTTTCCACCCCAAATGTCAAGGAACGGTTTCCCGCGGATCAGCAGCCAGGCTTAACGCGTTTCTTTCAAAGCCGGATTGTGCGTGATGGGGGAATATTTATCAAAAAGGAAACCGGGATATTCCTGGCAGCCAGGCCGGCGGTTCATGGCTGAGTCCCCGATTGGAGACACAAAAGCAGCTGCCGCAAATCCCCCGCAGGCTCCGCTTGCGCGACCGCAAGCACATGTTGCTGCCAGGTGAGCGGATGACCTGGTTCATCGCGAATCTGGATTTTTGCAGTATCCGCTCCGGCTTGTGAATTCAAGATCATACCGATGCTACCAGGCGTTTGGGTTACCAGATCCAGCATCATGTCAGCGGAAAAAGCCTGCCGGGCATCCTCACGGATAGGGATCTCAACGGGCAAAAAGCCATCAAGAAATGCGGTCAGTTCATTATCCTGTTCGTAGACAAATAACTCCACCGGCTGATCGTAGCTGAAACCAGCCTCTATAAGCGAGGGGACCTGATTCCAGTTGGTGACCGCGCCGGTCAGGATTTGGCTGAGTTCGCCGCTGGTCAGGTGGGTAACTGGATTGGCTGGATCCTTGATGAAGATAATGGATTCATCCCCGAGGAAGGAAAGAAAGGCTTCGTCCCCACTTTTCTCGCCAAGCCTGAGCACCAGGTCGCTCTGCTGGTAATCCAGTTCTCCAGGCGGCAGAATTTCCACCAACAGGTTGGACTGGGTCAGGACTTCGGAACATTCGTTCAGCCTGGCAAGCCAATGGCTCAACAGCGGCGTAACCTGCACGCGCAAAGGCTGCAGGGTGGCTGCCGGGG
>JBAQMM010000138.1:0-12991 GCA_049302815.1 Anaerolineaceae bacterium
TCATAAACCAGGCCATCCTCAAAAGGATCAAAATTCAAAGGTACTACAGAATAAGCGCCGATAGGTGCGCGTGCAGGCGCTTGGGTAGATTCAGATTCGGTAAAAGGGTTTGGCGGAAGCGCTGTGGGAGTGCTTGGTAAACTGAGGCTGCTCTCACTTGAGCAAGCGGTAATTATTAATAGTAAGAAAAAAGTCCGAAGAAAGACTGTTACTTTTGACATCATACTCCTTTGTTTTTCTGAGAAAGAGGTGATTGGCACATTAGCTAATTGGGTTTGCCGAAAGGCATTAGGCTCCCGTACTATTCACGCACCATGCATACGCTTGTGAAGCCCCATAAGAGCCCCAGTCTGCCTTTGTGCTGATTGTCACGCCGCCATTGTTTTGGAGTTCACATTTTACTTGTGGGCGATAAGCGGAACCCGGATTAATTACTCGGGTTCTGCCCCATCCATCTGAACTTGACAATCCCAGGCCAACCTCAAAATTCGGATGTGTTTGCCCGCTTCCCGCAAAAACTGTTCCAACGATTGTGAATAGAGTTAGCAGCACCAATGTTCCCGCTAACATCAACTTTCTTGTGCGTCTCATTTCCATCTCCTTTCATAAGCCTTGATTCTTGTTTTCACCTCTTTCTCAGGTTCTTTTTCCTGTGGTTTTCCAATTCACCTTCCAGGATTAATGAGAGTATAAACAATCGCATGTCAAGATAATGTCAAGTTTAGTGTTCAATTTTGGTTTTTGCTTTATTACCAGGAAAATTAGCTGCCCAAAATTGACTTTACTCGCTTAGTCAATGTCTTTTTGTATTCTGACTATCTAGAAAAAATTTCAACATCTGATTAATTTGTTACTTTCCAGGAACTTACCCGGTCATTCAATGAGCCGAAACTGCTGCAATTTGCATAGCAACTGGTACTACTCCCTGAGAAATTTTCTAAATCATAGACATAAGTGTTGTTACAACCCGAATACCCGGCGCCGGAACTGATTCTATTATCCAAGCTTGACTCTAACTTGGCTACTTGATAGCTGACCGTCGAAGAGCATCTTTGGGTACCTGCAAAATTGACGATTAAGCCATCATAGTCTTGATTGTCATAAAACTGAGCCACCAGATAAGCAGTATTTGCTGCAAGCATACTCTGGAGCTTAGTACTGGTTAAGCCACATGAGATATCAAGAACTTCTGATGAGGTCTGGTTTGGAAAGACCGGTTCTAACAACACAAAACAGTGAGTAGCAGGAATAATGTACTCTCCAACATTTCTGTTTTCGATTCCAAAATTCTGTGCCTGAGCGGCTGAAACTTGTTTCGACATAGGCAAGGTCACCTGTGAGATAATGGTTCCCAAGAGAAGATTAATCGACAATAGAAATCTGACTGATTTCATTTTCCACTCCTTTGTTTTGTTAGATGTGACTGTTAGCTGCTTGTTCAAACTTGTTAGGCAAAAATACTGTGACGCATGTGCCCAGGTTCAATTGGCTTTGAAACTGGATTGTCCCACTTGCTCTCTCAACCAGAGCCTTTGTAATCGACAAACCTAAGCCACTGCCGCCAGTTTTCCTTGTCCGTGATTTATCAACCCGATAAAAACGGTCACAAATGTAGGGCAAGTCTTCAGTGGAAATCCCTATTCCGGTATCAGTTATCACAAACTCGCAACCGTCATTGCTGGGATTTGCGGTTATTTCTACTTTCCCACCAGAATAGTTGTATTTAATCGCATTCTCGATTAGGTTTATCAAGATCGTCTGCACAAACAGCGGATCGGAAGACAAGTATGTGCCAGGGTCAACATCTGAGATAACTTGGACATCCTTCGTTGACGCCATGTCGGCCAATTGGGCTCTGCATTCTTCAACACATTGGACTACATTGATCAGGGCGGGTTCCAGCTTTGCTTCCCCATCCACAAGGATTTGAAGCTGGGCAAGTAAATTCTCCATTCGTGTTGTGGACTTGTCAACGATTTCAAGCGTGCTGATCAACTCATGGGGCAACTTGTCCTGGTCAACCAAGGCAACATCCACACTCATACGTATAGCTGCTATCGGCGTGCGCAACTCATGGGCTGTATCCAAAACAAAATTGGTTTGACGTAGAAATTGTTCTTCAAAACGCTCAAGCCTGGCTTTGACAGCTTGTTGGAGGTCCGATAATTCGCGATGATGAGGCTTTGATTGCAAGTCATGGATGGCAGGACCTTCCAGTTCAGATAGTTTTTGAGTAATTTCCGTTATTGGTTTTGTGATTAACTTGCTGATCCAAATCGTGCCGAGGATAGCGATCAGAAAGGCGATCACAATTGTTATGGCGTATGCGCTTGATAAGCGGGATTCTAATTTCCTGATTGCTTGAGCCTGAACACTTTCCAAGTCAATCACTATGTCAGGATTAGGTTCGCCATCCTGGGCTTCCGCAGAAGGCTGCTGAGGCATCGAAGGTTCCAGCAAAATTAAGGGGACTTCGTTTGAGATTACGGACTTAGTCACAGCAGAGAGAATAAGAAACAATGAAACCCCCAAAATTGCCAACAGGCCAATAGACCAATAAAGCAACTGGGTCTGAATCGTGAGTTTTTGGTTTTCGTTTTTACTTGTCATTTGTTGATCGAAACCTTAACTAATATTCAAAAAAGATCAGCCACTGGTTTTAGGAACCGAAAAGCAACCTAACTTATGGAACAGCGATCGGTTCTTTTGCAGCGAAATATGGGATGTAGCCAACAGCAGCATTTTCTATACGATAACTTTCAGGAATACTGACCGAAATGGGTTTGAAACTTCCTTCAAGATCTGTGAGCAGAGCCTTGTTGCCATCAAAATCAAATTTCCAACGAATATCAACGATATAGCCCTGCTCCTCGGTGGTCATATGGCGGACAATGTTTTTGGTTCGATCCCAGATGTATGAAAAGCCAGGTTGTCCTTCCCGCGTTGAGGTAAATGAAACAAGCTTGGCGTCCTTGTCTACCCAGCCGCCGCCAATATCTTTGAACCCTTCCATGTGAGGAGCCGTTTCAAGCTGACTGTTGGTCAGATTGAAGATCAAAACCTGGCTGACCCCATCTTCTCCCGTGCGATTGAAAGCCAGCTCGTCACCCATGGGCGAAAGTTCAAACTGAGGTCTAGTGGCCTCGACGAGCAGGCGAACTTGACCGTTGGCAGGACTAAACCGAAAGATTCCTGTTTGGCCTTCGCAGGTAGCACTAAAGAGGATGTCATCCTCTAAGTAATAGGCATTTACAAATTCTGAGCAACTTTCCAGCAACCGTTGATTAGTTTGTGTTACCAGATCAAACTGCAGCAAAGAATCAGGCTCATTCACAGATTCGATCGTGTCCAAACGATGTTGGTTGACGAGAAAGCCTGTGCCATCTGCCTCCCAGCCCAAAATATAATGGATGTGCTTCGAATTGGTCAGTTGTCCAACTGCAGCTGTCTGCAAATCGATGAGGAAAAGTTGCACGCTGCCATCAGACATCCTCAAATCTGCGACCAGATGCCTGCCCGAAGGCGCCAAGTGAAAGCCATGCATCTTTTCCAGTCCGTAGTGGATGATCGGCCGGCAGGGCGTTGATGCCGTGCAGGTGAAGATGGTGGCCAGCATCTCATCCTCTCCTGGAACAGCATCAGCGCTGACAGCTTCTAAGAGGATCGTAAGCGGAAAGTTTTCCTGAATGACGGGCTCTTCGCCTGCACCGGAATCGGTAGGCGAAACAAGCGTTGCTTGCACCGTAGCCGGGGCTGGCATTGACTCACCAATGGGAACGACTTCCGACGTGCACGAACAGAGTGCCAATATGGCAACCAATGGAAGAAGATTGAGTCTGGCTTTCCTTGTCATCATGCCCCGATTTTAGTATGGTTTACTGTTATGGATTAAAGGTGGGAGTGCAATCTCCATCAGGGATACTTGGGTGCTGGCTGCATGGACGATAAGCCGCGTCATCATACCAGACTTCATAAGAAGTGTTGCATCCCCAACCAGTTACGCAACCATTGGTCAAATATGTGTATGAATAGGAAGGTGAAACTGTTCCTTTGCCATAGGCCCAGCCCAAAAAGACCCATTCATTCACCTTGGATTCTTGATTGACCGTGATACTAAACTCTTCTTCATCGTTACGCACATAGTAACTAACCGCTGCATCATCGTAGCCATAATTCTCCGGTATCCAAACATACCACTTGTAGTTTGTACTACTTGTAATTGAGCCAAAGGAGGACCATTTTCCCCAGACAGGTCCAGGGTAAAAGTTACCAGAGAGCGTATATTTATGAGCAGATCCCCCTCTGCCGGTGTTCGTAGTTCCAAGATACTGATAATGGGTAAAGTTCGAGGAACTATCAGCAACGTAGCTGGTGGTTCCGATGGTACTTGCATTGACGGAAGTGAACAGGAATAAACTTACTAACGTTGTGATGACGAACATACGTATGTTTTTGTTCATGATAACCTCCACTCCTCTATGGTTGCAAAGTATCTTTTTGTTCAAAACCCCCTTCAGGCTTTAAGGCAAAAGTCTCAGCGCTGAAAACCGGGTTTAGCTCAAATTGGGTCACCTCAAAAAACTGGCCAGCTTCGCCAGATTGCGGATTCAGTACGGCAACACGGAGGATGACGCCAGTTTCTGCATCAACCCAATACTGATGATGCTTTGAAATCATTTTCGGGTCATCGCTCGCGGCAATAAGCCTGTCAACCAGGATTGCCGGGCGATCAAGTACCCTTTCAATCCCGAGCAGCGTCAGTTTCTGAACGCTGTTCTCTCCAATTTTTTCTCGATTCAGGGAAGATACTAAGGACATCGGGAAAATAAATTCGTTTAGACCACTTGGCATGGCCAGAGATCTTGGGTCGAACGAATCGATCTGACCTGTTTCGGCAGCAAGTGCAGCGCCAGGCGCGCCAAGCGTTGTGTATGTCTCATTTTCATAATCAAGAGTCATTGTCTGGCTACCATTACTGATCCATGTTTGGATCAGCGTTCCCTCCTCATTACTGATTTCCAGCCTGGCCTGATTGCCTTCGCCAAGCCAAAACTCATGCGTGTAGACTTGGTCTGTTTGGTTAGGGTCATCGCTGGCAAATGTTGCTTGATAAGCCAGCTCTAAGCCCTGCCAGGTCTGATTGCTGTGAGCCATCAGGCTGAGGACGTCACTGAAACTGGATTCTTCGCTGAGAGGTGTGGATGGAAGTGACTCAGAAATGGAATAAGGTAGAGTAGGGTCAGTTGGGTTGGTTTGCGCTTGGATTGGTTCTGGTTGCAATTGGTGAATGAACAGAGAGGAAAGTAACAGACCTGCTAAGACTCCGCAGACAATTGGTATCAGAATAGGCATGGTTTTTTTCACAGTTACTCCTTTTATTCAACAGTCTTAAAGTTCAATCTAAAGTTTAGTTAGCCGAGATCCGGCAAGTTCTCATGCTGTCAAGCTGGTTCTAAACAGTTTTTCTTCCTTGGTAGGAAGTATACAAAACATGATGTCAAATCCGTGTCAAGTTGAAAACTGAAGTTAATCAACCGCTCATCTTAATGAAATACCCTTGGTTCACCGCCGTTGAAATCATAACATTATCAAGCCCGGCTGCTTTCAGTTTCTTTCTGATCGAATAAATATGGGTTCTGATTGAGTTGGAGAATAAGGCTGCATCCTCTCCCCAAGTGTGCTCAATGATTTCACCCTGACTCAGCACTTCACCCGGATGGTTTAAAAGATACTCCAATATTACATATTCCTTAGCTGTTAATGGTACTAGCTTGTCCATTACCAAGACTTCATGGGTTCGGGGGTCCAGCCTGAGTTTTCCAAGCGCAAGTACTGGTTTTTTGGAATCCACATTGCGACGCAATAGTGCGCGGATACGAGCAAGAAGTTCTTGAAAGTGGATTGGCTTAGTGATGTAGTCGTCAGCGCCAGTATCCAATCCGTCAATACGTTGATGTACTTTGACCCTAGCCGAAATGATGCAGATGAGAATATCAGGTTTGATCGCCCTAAGTTGTTTGCAAAGTGTCAAACCGTCTAAGTCCGGAAGGTTAATATCCAATAGGATAAGATCATAGCTTGCATTTATTGCTTGAAACAAACCTGATTCGCCATTATCGACAACATCAACGCAATACCCCTCAAGCCTTAGCCCACGAGCCAGGGGAGTTGCGAAGTCTTCCTCGTCTTCAATAATAAGTATTCGCAAGATAATCCTCTTTCATCATGCAAACAGTCGGACTTAATTCTATTTTACCAATATTGAAGATTCTGTCGTGTCCATGAAAAACAAAGTGTCGACAAATCTTGACAAAGATTTGACATATGATTGTGTGGAATTCGTAACAAAACTCCTATTGTTGGAGAAATACTCTGCCAACATCCCAAAATTAGAGGGCGTTGACCACTGCGTATGTACCCTTTACTAAATATTCATGATGTGGGGGAGCATTTCGATCATGTCAGTTGTAAAAGGATGACATTCCCGCATCAAGCCCAAAATTGGGGCAGGTATTCCTTGTTTGATTTCAGTATTTCATCCAGAATCAGCCTGGCGGTGTCGATATCATCGACCACAGGGTCGAGCAGAAGGCTCTGCAGAGCTAGTTCCCGATCGCCATAGTAGACCGCGTCGATGCCAAGCTGACTGGTTAACACTTCGCGTTGCAGGAGCCCTGTGATTCCTTTGGGCAGGGCACCCACCGGTTGACCGCTGATTCCCATAGAGGAAATGGTACCCGGTACTTCCACAATCGCATTGGATGGGAGACCATCGATGAGACCGTCATTGGGTATATTGATCGCTTCCCAATAGAGGTGGCTGTCGTTGAACACACTTTCAACCACTTCAACGGCACCTTCGCTCAATGGATTTCGCAAAGTGTCGGCATTGGCTTTATTTTGGATCAGTTCGGAGACCTGTTTCCACTGTTCTTTTCGGAGCGAGTCATACAGCCGCCAGTCGTAAAGGGATAGTTCGTACTTTTGCCAGGGTTGGGTGGTAGCGTTGGTGAGCCAGGGCAGATACTCACATAAATGTTCATCCCCAGGTATGGGAAAAAGCCCGAAACTGTCAAATACTTCGCGGGTCAGCGGTTCAAACCACTTGTCGAGGTGTTGCCATTCCTGACGGAACACAGGATAGAGGTCCTCGCCGGTTTGACGGTGGTTCAACTCGAGCATCCAGGTAAAGTGGTTTAGCCCGGCAGCGGTAATTTTGAGGTTTTCCAGGCCAAGCTGAGCCATTTTAGCCATCGGGTAGTGATTTTTCGGGTCAGCATGGGTGCTGATAAAATTATCCCCCCTGTCAATGCCCAGCACTGGCGCCAGAGCCTTGGCAGCCATAGCGTAGCCGGCGGCGAGCTGATGGCATAGACCGACCACTTTAATCTGGGAATATTGGTTGATCAGGTAGCAAAGCCGATGCATGGGATTGGTGAAATTGATGAACCAGGCATTTGGGCAGACTCGCTCCATTTCCTGAACGATCTCAAGCACGGCGTTCACATTCCTGGCAGCATGAGCAAATCCCCCCGGGCCGCCATTTTCGGCGTAGGGTTGGCGCAATCCCAATTGCAGGGTCAGTTCAAAATCCTGCTGCCATAGTCTTTCCCTGGGCTGCACTTCGATGGCACTGATTACAAAATCTGCCCCATTTAAAGCGTTTTTATGTGAGGAATAACTACTGATCACTTTATCGCAATTCCACTCCTCATTCAGCCAATTTGCGAGGAGGCTGATCAGGTCAAGCGATTCGGGATTGGAATCCACCAGGGCGATCTCGCTCCCGCACAGCGTTTCGCTCTGCAGCAGAGTGATGAGGGTGCTGAGACCGAATGAAAAACTGCCAGCTCCCAGGCAGACAATTTTAGGCATGCTTGCAATCCCCTTCAGTATCCAGCGATTTGAGATAGCGATTGATCGAAGCGGCGGCTTTTCTTCCGGCGCCCATTGCCAGGATGACCGTGGCACCGCCCGTAACGATATCCCCGCCGGCATAGACACCTGGAATAGAGGTTGCCATCGTTTCCGGATCAACTTCGATATGCCCGTATTGATCAAATTTGAGTTCCGGTGTGGTGCGGGAAAGGATGGGATTGGATCCATTGCCAATCGCCACGACGGCGATATCAATCGGAATCTCATATTCAGAACCGAGTTTTGGGATGGGGCGGCGGCGGTTGCTGGCGTCCGGTTCACCCAATTCCATCTCGATCAGGCGGATGCCGGTGAGCCAGCCATCCGGATTTCCCAGGAACTCAATAGGGTTGCGTAAGAATTCAAAGCGGATATTTTCAGCCCTGGCATGCTGGATTTCCTCATAACGCCCTGGCATTTCTGCTTCACTGCGACGGTAGATGATGGAAACGTCCTTGGCGCCGAGGCGCAGTGCCACACGCGCGGAATCCAGGGCGGTATTCCCGCCACCAATGACTGCCACCCTTTTCCCGACAATGTTGAGAATGGGTGTGTCCACCTTGGGATATAGATAAGCCTTCATCAGGTTTACCCGGGTGAGAAACTCGTTGGCAGAATAGATCCCCACCAGGTTTTCGCCCGGAATGTTCAAGAAGTTTGGCAGACCAGCGCCCGTACCAATAAAGACTGCCTCGTATCCTGCGGTGGTCATCAGATCGGAAATAGTCTGAGTGGCGCCGATCAGCATGTTCGGAATAAACTGTACGCCAAGGTCGGAGAGCTGCTGCACTTCTTTGCTTACAATTGTTTTGGGCAGGCGGAATTCGGGGATGCCATAGCGCAGCACCCCGCCAAAGTCGTGAAAGGCTTCAAACACGGTTACCTCATGACCAGCCTTGACCAGGTCTCCGGCGCAGCTCAGACAGGCAGGCCCAGAGCCAACTAAGGCGACTTTATGGTGGGTTGTTTGAATTTCCACCTGGGGCTTTTCGACCGGGCGTGAATCGAGGTAATCAGTGACGTAACGTTCCAATGCCCCAATGGCGATTGCTTCGCCTTTTTTGTTCAGGATGCAGGCACCTTCACATTGGTCTGTTTGGGGGCAAACCCGACCACAAACCCCCGGCAGGGCATTATCCTGCTTGATCAGCAAGGCTGCGCCGGTCACATCGTCAGCAAGAATGGCTCTGATGAACTGGGGAATCTTTACCGAAACGGGGCAGCCTTCTATGCAGCGAGGTTTGCGGCATTGCAGGCAGCGGGCAGCTTCGGTTTTAGCCAGTTCATCGGTAAATCCCAAAGCGACTTCTTCAAAATTATGAATCCTTTCGGAAACAGGCAGTTCTGGCATTTCCTGACGGGCATGGGGAGGGATATCACTCGGCGGGAGCATCTCTTCCTGGAGTTGGTCAATTTGGGCATCCAGACGGCACTCCTCCAGGTGGTCGTAAGTTCGGTTACGCTGCATCAAGGTATCATAATTGACCAAATGCCCATCAAATTCCGGTCCTTCCACGCAGGTAAAACGGACCTTGTCGCCGACCTGGACCCGGCAGCCGCCACACATTCCAGTCCCATCCACCATAATGGGGTTGAGGCTGACCTTGGTTGGAATGCCGTAGGGTCGGGTGATTTCAGCGATGGCCCTCATCATGGGCAAAGGACCCACTGCCAGGACGTAATCATAATGATTGCCGGCAGTTAAAAGCTCCTGTAGTTGGTTGGACACAAACCCGTGGTAACCGTATGAGCCGTCGTCTGTGGTAAAGCAACAGATATCGCTGACCGCTTCAATTTCGGATTGCAGGATGATCAGATCTTTTGAACGTGCTCCAATGATGGAAGTAACCTGGTTGCCTGCCTCCTTGAGCGCTTTGGCGACCGGGAAGGCAACTGCCGCGCCCACACCACCGCCAACAACGACAACATTGCCGTAATTCTCAATTTCTGAGGGATTGCCTAAAGGTCCAAAAATATCGGGAATTTTGTCCCCTTCCCGCAGTAGATGCAAGAGCTCGGTGCTTTTCCCAACCGCTTGGACGATCAGGGTGATCAAACCACAGGCAGGATCATGGCCGACAATGGTCAGTGGTAATCGCTCGCCGCTATCGGATAAACGCAAAATCACGAACTGGCCGGGCTTGGCTTTCCTGGCTATGAGTGGCGCGTAGATAGTATATTCCGTGATGCGCTCAGCCAATTCCACTTTGTGAAGGATGGTGCCATTACGAGAAAAATCCACAGCACCAGGCAAAGTATTATCCATTGATGAATCTGTGATGCCAAACATAACCTGCCTGCCATAGTAAAGTTTTTTGATATTTTCAGCAAATAGGAAATTTACCACACAATTACATAACCTGGAGGCACCAGTAGAGCGCTTCATCTTTCTTGGCATACAAAGTGAAAACCAGACAATATCGGTTCGGGGACGGGGATCTTTGCCCGCCAGCTGCTCGCATTGGGCGCGACGGTTTATGCCGTGGAACCCAACACGGACATGCGCAGGATGGCGGAAAAAGAGCTGGTGGCCTGGCCAGGGTTTGTTTCTGTAGATGGCTGCTACGCGCGCACCAGACTGCCGAACGCGAGTGTGGATCTGTTCACGGCGGCGCAGGTCTTCCATCAGTTCAATCCCTCCGCCTTTCTTCGCGCTTCGCAAAAGCACGCTCTACAACACGCTCACAACACGCTCCGCAAAAGCACTTGACAATACCGTTTTGTTGTGTTATAGCTTACAGCGGCCGTTAAAATACTAGTCTTGTTCCTTCATAACTTAACACGGGTTTAATGTGTAGTTTTAGAAGATTAAGAACCAACGTCTCAGAACTTCAATAAGCCATTCCCTATAGATTATTCGATTTAGGAGTGCGTAATAATGGAAGTTCCTTTTATAAAGCTTTTTCATTCCCCTAATGCTGGCTATTTTTTGGATGTTAATAAGAATGAGATCCTGCAAGTTTCTGAGGACTCATTTGAATATCTGAATGCAGTTCTTACCCATAAAAAGGACAATCTAACGATTTCCGACGAATTGATTGAGCTCAAAAAAGAGGGCTATTTGACGACTGAGAGCGTTGTGAAGGAAGTCCGCCATCCATTTTCCAATTACCTAGATACGTTTCTTGACCGTAAAGTTGGAAAGATAACCTTGCAACTAACCCAACTCTGTAATTTTCGATGTAAATATTGTATTTATTCTGAGGATCATAATAATCGTCAACGAAGTCATTCTATCTAATAAGCGTATGACTTGGAAAGTGGCAAAAAGGGCATTAGATTTCCTTTGGGAACACTCTATTGACAGCGGTGAAGTGAATGTAGGTTTTTACGGTGGAGAACCTCTTCTCGAATTTCCACTAATTCAGAAAGTCGTTGGTTATAGCAAATATCTTTTTTGGGGGAAACAACTGACTTTTTCTATAACCACTAATGGAACTTTGCTTAACCCAGAAATAATCTTATTTTTTCAAGAACACAATTTTTCTCTTGGAATTAGTTTGGATGGACCAAAAGAGATCAACGACAGAAATCGTGTTTTTGCAAATGGAAAAGGAACCTTTGACAGTGTCTTACACAACATAAATTTATTGTCTGTAAATAGGGTCAAACCCCCTGCCTTTAGGCAGGCCGTTTTAACACCAGTAGTTATAATAAAGGCATGGGATATCGAAAAACCGCGCACTCAGTATATGATCTAAAATATCATATTGTATGGATAACGAAGTACCGAAAACCGATATTACACGGAGCAATCGGTTGAGAGTACGGGAGTTGATCCAGCAAACATGTGCGAGTTTGGACGTATACATAGAGAAGGGGCATGTGGCAAAAGATCATGTGCATCTATTGGTATCAGTACCTCCGAATCTAGCGGTGAGTGAATTGGTGCAGAGGTTGAAAGGGCGAAGTAGTCGGTTGATGCTGCAAGAATTTGGAGAGTTGAAAAAAACATATTGGGGGCAGTACCTATGGGCACGAGGGTATTTTGTTGCAAGTACAGGGAATGTGACGGATGCAATCATTGCTGAATATATCGAGAAGCAAGGTCAACAAGACCTCGATGCTGGAGAGCAAGACTTCAGTGTGGAAGGGTGACTTTATTCGACCCTCAAACCTATCGCCTTTAGGCGATAGTAGTTTAGTTGAAATGCCTCCACTTTCAGACGGTGGGCAGAAATGGCTTGAGGGAGTGTGCAGGGAAAAACACTATCAGCTGATTGTCATTGACACCTTCAGCAGGGCTTCAAACGGCTTGGATGACATGCAGGACATAAGTGAAATGACTAAGGTAATGGGCGGTTTGCAGCGTATGGCTATGGATAATGATATTGCGATTCTACTTGTAGATCATCACAAGAAATCAAGCGGAACGGGTGCCGACCCGATTGATGACATTTTGGGGAGCACAGGAAAAGCTGCGGTTTGCGATTGTGCTATGGGACTATACAAAGAACACGGCAAAGGCGGGGCAACCCTGAAGATAACGGGGCGGGATGTGGAAGCGCGCGATGAAGCCCTAAGCTGGAACGGGCTTAAGTGCGAATGGGAGTTTGAAGGCGGCGCTTACCTGGCGCGTGCAAACAGCGAAAAGGGGCGCGTTCTTGACGCTATACAGGCAGTCAGCGGTGAAGGGGCAGACCCGACGGTTACGGCTATCTCAAAACGAACTGGCATAGCTGCTTCAAATGTGAGCGATTCAATTCAGACGCTGGTCCGGGACGGGCGCATTTACCGCGGACAGAAAAAGGGCATCTCACAGCCCTATTACCCCGCAAAGGCTGTGATGGCATGAAAACAAGCTTCTGTACAGTAATAGATAAAAAGAATAATAAAGATAAAAAGGATAACATAGATAATAAGATAATAAGGGCGACAGAGGAAGACCGCATTATTATCTTTTTATTCTTTTGTGTGGAGGGAAAAATAATATTGCCAACGAGGAAAAGACCGCCTTATTATCTTTATTATCTTTATTATTCTTTTGTGCAGGAGGAAAAATAATAATGAGAATTGACGCACAGCACGTAAACAGAACCACAGACTTATTAGCTTTGGCAAGCGGGTTTACCAC
>JBAQMM010000139.1:0-7249 GCA_049302815.1 Anaerolineaceae bacterium
GACCTGCTGTCAGCGCTGCCTGCAGCATGGGCCCGGATTGGCGCGAATCCCGTCCGACCACAAAGGTGGGTGAGGAACGCTTGTTGTCATTCAAAACCTGCCCGGCTGCCATGCCAAGCCTCATTACAAAATCAGCGGACATGGGTGTTTTACCCGCCAACCCTCTGATACCATCAGTTCCAAAATATTTTGGTCGTGTCATGATTTGCTGTCTATTCCAGTGGGAGGTTTTACTCGATCACGAGGTCCGCCACCACCGGCAGGTGATCCGATACACGATGCGCCAGGTCGTTATCCACAACCCGGCATCGGTAGCTTTGCAGGCGGTTACCTGGAAAGAAATAAATGTGATCCACTGCCCCGGCTGTGGGATGGGTGGGGATGGGGTTTTCAGGTTTCAGGCGGATAAAACCCTTCTCGGTTTCCAACAGTTGCCCGAGAGTATACTCCTCGGGATTGGCGTTGAAATCTCCCATCAGGATCAGAGGCTGTTGCGGAACAAGGACATGCTCTTCAACCATGCCAATGACGCGGGTCATTTGCTGTGAGCGGGTGTGTTGAGCCGCGCTGACGGCATCCGGCCAGGCGTTCGGTCCGCGTTCGCCCATCAGCGTGGTCAGGTGCAGGTTGACCAGGTAGGGGTAGGGAGCCTGTTTTAGCCGGCTCAGAATCACATAGCGCGGGTCGGTATCGCGGGTGCCCTCGTACGAGAGTGGCTGGAAGATCGGCACGTTGCGCGGTACGCCTTCCTTGCGCTCATCCCCCAGGCGGGAGAAGGGGATGTGGGAAAAAAGGGCATTGCCCTTGGACCAATCCCACCAATCGTTGAACAAGCCATTGACCATCAAGTCCTTATTGACCTGCATATGTTTCTTCATGGACAGGGTTTCCCCATAACAGAAGTAATTGAACTGTGCCCCATGCTGGATCTGGTCTACCATGCTATGCTTGATGCCATCGGCATCAATGTGTTGGGCAATTTCTTGAACACTCAACACATCCGGCTTGATGTCTGAGATGAGCTGAATCAGGGCTTCGCTCTTCCCTGCCGCAATATCCGGTGTACCGGCAAAATTCTTGACGCCACCACCAAGGTTTAAGGTCATCACGCGTAATTTCGTCATGTTGGTTGGTTCATCCTCCAAAATACCCGCTTTCCAGCATTTGCATGGCTAAATTATACCAATTTATGCCAGGCACTCTTCTGCCCCCTTCAACCCGGTCAATCGCCGTTTATCTTTCTTTGAACAACCTTTGACTGGATTATTGAGCGTGTTTTTTGTAAAATTAATATCCATTATCCTGAGTGAAAGTGCTGCCCATGCCTGAAAACACCTCTGACCCCCACAACCTTCAGGACGAAATCACCCCCAAAGGGCTTTACCTGACCCGCCGTCAGTTCCTGAAAGCAGCCGGCATTATTTCCGCCAGTGCCTTCCTGGCCGCCTGTTTGGGCAGCCCGGGCAGCCCCACCCCCACCCAGACCCTGCCAGATACCCAGACGTCTCTCGATCTAGCAACCAATTACATCAATTACTACGAGTTCAGTTTGTCCAAGACTTCAGTTGCCGGCCTTGCCCGCGATTTCGCCCTGAAACCCTGGCAGGTGGAGGTCAGCGGTCTGGTCAAAAACCCCAAAACCTATACCATCGACGATCTGCTCTCCAGATTTCAGCCGGAGGAGCGGGTGTACCGCATGCGTTGCGTGGAAGCCTGGTCAATGGTCCTGCCCTGGACAGGCTTTCCCTTGTCCCGTTTACTGAAAGAAGCTGAGCCCCTGCCGGAAGCACAATTCGTGGCTTTCGAAGCCGTGCTGCGCCCGGAGGAAATGCCCGGGCAGCGCGAACTGGATTACCCCTGGCCTTACCTGGAAGGATTGCGGCTGGATGAAGCCATGCACGACCTGACCTTCTTGGCAACTGGGATGTATGGTGAGCCTCTCACCCCGCAAAATGGCGGGCCAATCCGGCTGGTGGTGCCGTGGAAGTATGGCTTCAAAGGCATCAAGGCACTGGTGCGCATCAAGTTGGTGAAAGATATGCCGGTCACCTTTTGGAATGCCCTGGCACCGCAGGAGTACGGTTTTTACGCCAATGTGAATCCAGCCGTGGATCATCCGCGCTGGTCACAGGCGGAAGAAATCCGCATTGGTGAACAAAAATACCGCCCGACGCTGCTCTTCAATGGCTACGAAAAGGAAGTTGTGTCCCTTTATGACGGGATGGACCTGAAGGTGAATTATTAGGGGCAGGTTGTGTTCGAACCGCTATCCGTGACGGGGGGGATGGTATCTGCCTCGAAGGCATCATAAAATTCCCTGACATCTTCGATGGGGATGTCCCAAACGAAGGTATTCCCACCCAAGCGGGCGTCATATTCCTGACCTTGCACCATCCAATCATCCGGGAAACGCACAAATTGTAGGTTTTCCGCTTCCAATTTTGGCAGCAGGCAGGTCAATTGTCTGATCTGGGAGAGGGTCAGGTCGGTCTGCATATTTTCCAGAAGCGAAGAAATCATCTTGGGAACACCAGTGATGATCTCCGGGCGAGTGAGTTTTTCTTTAACCGCGCACATCAATATGGTCTGATTGTCTGTCCGGATGGTTTCGGTGTAACGGTCGCGGATGCGGACAAAACTGAGCGCGTCAAAGCCGGTCAGATGATTCCAGCCCTTTGGAAAATAGCCCTGACCTTGTTTATAAGGGTTAACATCATCCTGGCCCTTGGGACGTCCATCGATTGGCTCGTTCAGGTAAACATCCACTCCCCCCATGGCATCTATGACATCCTCAAAAACCTGCCAGTTGATCGCTACATAATGATCAACATACAGGTCATAATTGAGTGCAATCGTGCGTGCCAATAAGCCAGGTCCATTGCCCGGACCTTCGTAATAGCCCATGCCCTGTCCGCCGTAGAAGTAAGCCGTATTTATCTTCTGATATTGCGGCACAGAAGCCTTTTTCTCTTCAATAATATCATCATGGGGTATTTCAACCCACATATCACGGGGTATAGTCAGTACCGTCACCTTTGGGGTCACAAAATCCAAGCGAATCACCCGGATAGCATCCGCCAGGCCATACAAGTAGTCTGGATCGTCATCTGAAACACCCATTGCCAGGATATACATGATTTTTGGCCCGCCACACACCGGCTGCTGCTCGGTGGGCGTAAGGGTCGTGGTGGGCGTAAGTTTCTTGTTAGGTTCCGTCGCCACACTGGTGGGGGTCTTTTCTCCGGTCGAGTTGCTGGAAGTTGAGGTCGGCTCCGGATTTTCCGGGGAAGAGGATTCTCCGGTGCGGGTAGGCATCGAGATGGATTCGCCCAGCGGTTTATTCCAGTGGCCGGCCAGGTAGAGACCGCCGACAATCAACGCAACCGCAACGAAGACGATGATAATGACTAATACTGGTTTCTTCATGTTTTTTCTATTTTGGTGTTATTGACACCAGGAATGTTCCGCCTGAATTATAGCGTATTTTTAAAAGTCGTCTGGCAGAAAACTTTCGGCAAAGTGTAAGTTGTGATAGGACGCGTTACGGGCGCTTGACAGAAACACGACCCCACCAACCACGGATGCCATTAAGTGCTACATGGGCAACTTGCCGAATGAATTTTTTTGCAGCAGAACCAAATGAGAACGGATTATTTTCAGATTTATCCCAAGAGTGGTCAGCGCTCATTCGGCAAAGTCTATTCCGCCAATCAGCTTCTTATGCCTGTATAATTATTTTTAGGAGTAAGCATGCCTGACTTTCTTAAATGTCTTGGCTACGACACATCCAATCCGCAGGTTCTGCAAAAACTGATGGAGGGCTTTACGCATCATTTATCAGCCCAAATGACCACGCAGGCGAAGTATTATTACTGGAGGAACCGCCAGGGGATCGAACTCTGGCTGGGATCTGAAAATTATGAGGATTGGCAGACATTCAATCCCCACTTTCGCTCGCATTCCCTACAAAAGGGCATTCTGACCGGGCGTTTTGCCTCCAAAGACTCAACCCTGGACGGACTGTTTATGTGCCAGTTCGGCATGTCACAGGACCTGGTCCAAAAAAGTGACAGGGTCCCGTTGGAAGATGCCCAACCCAAATTGGAAGGCTTCCCGCTCTTGTTTCGCCCGCCCAATTTCCATTGGTTCGATCATGTGCCAGTGCCTTCCCAGGTAATCCTTCAAATGATCGGGTTTCCGGATTCAGTCGAGATTTTCCCCAGGGGCACCAAATCTCTTCCATCCGGTTCGGAAAAACCCGATGTGCCCATGTTTTACCTGGTCCCGGTCGGCCCGATTGCCCATGAACAGGATGGGGTGTTATATCCATTGGTCGAGTTTGGGGGCGTCATTCAAACCCTGAGCAGCTTCGAAAACCCCGCCAGCCATAATCTCGTCTTTGTGGCCACGGTGGAAACCGTCGGGATAACCATAGACGTGCTGATTCCGGCAGACATGGTGCCCACGAAACCCGAACCGGGCATGGTAATCCAAACGAAATGCTGGCTTTCCGGTAAAGTCATCGAAGCCTTTGAGTCTGCCGCCCCCACCGAAACAGCTGCTCAGTTGTTTTTTCAGGAAACCCCCATTTCCGGAACCTACTATCACAACCTCGGCGAACGATACCTGGACTTTTTCTTTTGGGATCCGCTGGTGCTCGTCCGGGAAAGGGATAACCCCCATGACCCGCTGGCTGTTGCCGTTTTGACGCCTGAGGGCGAAAAAGTCGGCTATATCCCCAGGGAGTGCAATCATAAACTGGCTGAATTAATGGATCAGGGGGCGGAAGCGCAGGCTCGGATTGTCGACAAGGCAATGATCTCCGACCACATGGACATCGACATCCGCGTTTACACCCGCGGCGCATTTACTGATTGAGCGCATTTCCCCGTGGCAGGCGCTTCTTTCTGCGGAGTGCCTGTTCTTTCAAGTTTGACGGATTTTTCTCGTCAATAATGCCCGGTTACGCTGGCAAGCGTAGCGAACAAACTTCAACCAAACCAACACGCCCCCAACCGGAAGTGTGTTGCTTTTTTCTACGGTGAAAGTAAACTGTCATTGACAAGTTACGCAGTGCTTCAAAGTAGAACGTTATTTTTCAGGGTGTGTTCCGCAGTCGAACACATCATTACCGAATAAACCTTCTCGTTGGTGTGCACAAAAACGGTGCACGCCCTATGGGCTGGAGCCTGTCATTTGTCTATGGTAAAATAATTTAATTGTTACTATAATTGTACAATATTTAAGCCTCAGGAAAGGACTGTTATGGAATTGAAAAATGTGAGCGTTGATGTAAGCCAGTTGGAAGGCTTCAAAATTGAGACCCGCACCCGCGGCCATATCGCCATGGTGGACCAGCCAGAAAACAGCGGAGGAACGGATACCGGTCCCACCCCGCTGGAATACCTGTTTGTTTCCCTGGGGAGCTGCATCGTTTCCATCGCCCTGATTGTTGCCAGGCAGCAGCGCCTGCCCATCCGCAAGATTGACGCACACGTGGAAGGGGATTTGGATACTGACGTTTTTATGGGTAAACGCAAGGATTTTCGCGCCGGTTTCACCGGCATCAGGGTGAGCGTCAGCATCGATGGCGACCTCAATCAGGAAGAAAAAGAAAGATTCCTGCAGGAAGTGGAAGCGCGCTGCCCGGTTACAGAGAACTTGCGCAATCTCACTCCGGTTGAGGTCTCAGTTGCTTAAAGGCGGTCATTCGGGTTGGGTCCGGGCAGGATAATCAACCCGTAGAATCTATTTCATCGCTCAAAAAATAATACTTGACTACCTCCCGCGCACCGGCTTGCACATTTCAGCGCGTCGGTGCTTATGCTTGACACTCGTTCATCTTGCTCGTATAATACCGGTTGCTTTCCCTGGTAGCTCAATCGGCAGAGCGGGCGGCTGTTAACCGCTAGGTTAGAGGTTCGAGTCCTCTCCGGGGAGCTGAAAGCTTGAAGTGTCTCTGGCGCATACCAGAGACTTTTTTTGAGGCTGGCCTATGCTATAATTGCCAGCACAGCATGGCCCTGTAGCTCAATTGGCAGAGCAAGCGCCTCTTAAGCGTTAGGTTCTCGGTTCGAGTCCGAGCAGGGTCATATTTCATTTAATCTGACTGTTTTTACTCGTTGGAAAGCCTGAATCGCCACAATCACCAAGTTAAAATATTTGATTATTTTCCAGTAAATGTTCCAGAATAATTTATGCACTTGCTATTTGTGCTAAGACGGTTAGTGACATTTTCTTTCCAGTTGATTCCTTATTTACCCCAATAATTTTCCGAAGCCTCTTGACCTTTTACACAAATCCACCATATTACACCAATCGTAAACATCCTTAAAAAGTAACTCATGGATTGCTTTAGACTAAAGAACATTCAGGTCATCAAGCATAGATTCTTTTAATTATTTTCATTGCACCAGTCAAAAGTTTTTGTGTTTGAGTCTCTAAAGGTGATAATCTGGTAATGGTCGTCCATGCTCATATGCTTCTTGCCAGTTGTGCGCTTCTTTATCATTCATAATATTTAATGGGTTTGAACCAAATAGAGCTAAAACCATGAATCCTTGAAGAGCATTATGAAGTCCTATTATTATCCACTTCCAATTGTGCACGTTATTATCTTTTCTCTCCAGGTAATGTCCAACCATTTCAAGAGAGATAATTGCATCTTGCCTATTGTCTGTTTCTATCCAATTTTCCATACCGTTATTTAGATTCCTTTCTTCTCATAACCTTATATATTTACCTACCGGGTAAATTGCAGGGCATTTGTCATGCGAAACCCTGCCTAATCATTATCCACTTATATTCCCTAAAGGTAATCGCCGTTTGCTTAAACGTGCCAACCTGATAATGATGGAAGCCCCCGTCATCAACGCTTACATAATCATAAACCGTTTCATGTTGAACCCTATTTACATCTGCACACTATTGCTTATAGTGAACCATTTTTGATGGTATGTCCAGATCTTCCTGACCTTTCGTTTCAAAGATGGTAAAAAAGGGGTATAAAAGGAAATCCGGGAAGACCTTGTCGTCCTCCCGGAAATCTAAAGAGGAGACACACGGATCATATGCGCCTCATTTATCTCCCTTTACAAATTTCGGAACGGTCACAGTTTCCATCCGCTCTGCCCTGCTTGTGCTAAAATAAGAACATGAGTACGAGTGAATTTACTGACATTCGTCCTTCTCCAATTGCTGGCGCCTGGTATCCGGGCGACCCGGCCGACCTGCGCGCCGAGGTGGAAGG